>JAJDEK010000557.1 GCA_029259875.1 Planctomycetaceae bacterium | reverse complement strand
TTCTGGCGATCAGACGAGATAGTCGTATTTCCATCATTACAGCAGGTCTTCCAGAATTTGTGTCAGTTCTGTGTCTGAGATTTCTCTTGGATTTCCATTCATACTGTTACCTCGAGAACTGGCAACGAGATCTGGAATCTGCGAGTGAGTGACACCAAGTTCAGAAAGAGTGCAAGGAATCTTGATACGTTCAATCAGCGTCTGTATCTGATCGATGAGAGATTGAGCTGCGTCTGCTTCAGATAGTGAAAGTTCAGGGGCTATAAATCGAGCGATCTCAGCATACTCTTTTTGACGAGCTAATAAATTGGTTTTGAGAGTTGAGGGTAACATAACGGCACACGCTAATCCATGTGGAATGTTACAGTGAATTCCGAGTGCCGGAGCAACTCCATGTGCCATTCCTAATCCGGAATTGGCCAAAGCGATTCCGGATAGCAAAGCTGCATGCGACATGTTTTCGCGACTACTTTTGGAACTTCCATCTTCAACAGCTTCGGCAAGTGCAGGTAGCGCCAGTTTGAGTCCTTGTAGGCAGAGTGCTTGTGGAATAGGCTTTGCGCGACAGGAGATGTAACTTTCCAGTAATTGGGTAATGGCGTCCATTCCAGTTTGGGCAGTGATGTTGGGGGGGACTGAACACGATAGTTTTGGGTCGCAGAGAATCAGATCGGGGATCATCTGATCGGCCCTTAGGCTTTTTTTAAATGCAGGTGAATGATTCGAAATGACGGCGTTCTTCGTGGCTTCACTTCCTGTGCCCGCAGTAGTGGGAATCGCAAGCATAGGGAGTGGTGCTTGTGTCAGTTTCAGGCCGCGACCGACTCCTTCTAAATAATCCAGAACGGAATCGCTTTCACGGTTTGTTACCATTGCGGCACAGGCCTTAGCCAGATCAATTCCGGAGCCTCCACCAATTCCAATGAGGAAATCCCCTGCTTTGATCCCTGTATGTTGTAGGATATTTGTGACCTGATCCACATCAGAAACTTGTGGTTCATTTGAAATGGTTCGGATAAATTCACTGGTGACATTTGCACGAGACAGCAATTGCTGTAATTCATGAATCACCCCGTTTGCTTCCAGAGAACGTGAGCCGGAGATGATCAAGCCGCGCGTACCGAGCGAAGCAGCCAACCGTCCGACTTCACTGAAACGTTCCCAGCCAAAGTGGATTTGCTGAGGAGAGAAAAAATCGTAATTCATGGAATGCGTTTCAAAAAAAGGGATACACCCAGTCCAGGTGTATCCCTTTGATGTGTGAGAATGTAACTATTATTTCTTCTTTAATTCCGCTTCAACAGCCTTGGTGACTTCTGCAGATTGAGGATTGACACGTGTTCGGAATCGCGCGGCAATTTCTCCATCGCGGTTGATCAGAAACTTTTCAAAGTTCCATTTTACCGGGCCAGCGGTTTTCGGATTCGTTTTTTTGGATGTCAGATATTTGTAGAGGTCATTGGCTTTTTCACCGTTGACATCAATTTTGCTGAACATGTCAAAAGTGACCCCATAGTTTTTGGTACAGAACTCAGAAATCTGTAACTCTGTGCCTGGTTCCTGTGCACCAAACTGATTGCAAGGGAATCCCAGGACGACCAGGCCCTGATCTTTATATTTTTCGTGAAGTGCCTGTAGGTCTTTATATTGGGGAGTTGCGCCACATTTGCTGGCGGTATTAACAATCAATAACACCTTGTCCTGGTACTTGCTCAGATCGACTTTTTTACCGTCAAGAGACTTCAGCTTATGTTTCAAGATAGGTGGAACCGCCTTTTTATTGGTTTCACCGGCAAATGTACCCGAGAAGGCAATCGCCAGCATTCCCACAAGAATTGTTGTTGTTTTGAGGCTTCTCATAGATCTCTCCAAAGTTTGTGTCCAGATAATGTTTATAATCCAGAACGAATAAAACGAATGGTTTCTTAGATCGCATCTTGCGAGAACGAAACGGTCCCTCATGAGCTATTATAAATTAAACTAGATCAAAGATGCTAGAATCAAGCCCTATCAGAGTTAATTCTACTGAATCGTTTCTGAAACGGATACCAGCTAGCCGATATGCTTGAATACTTTGGCAAAATCTGTGGATTAGGTTAGGAGAGGCGATTGGCGAGATTAGCTTTGTGGAACAGGGATCGAAACAAACCGGAAATGGGAAAGCCGTCAATACACGCGCCTTCTTCGATCTCCTGCTCACTGACCCAGCGGTTTCGCAAGTCACGTTCAAGAACCTGCTGTGCCTGTTCATTCAGTGACTGAAACTCGAATAATTCAATAATAAAATGATCAGACACTTGAGAAGGGAGAATTTTTTCACTGAAAGCCAAGTGAGCTAACGGTTCCTCTGATAGTACAAAGTCATCAAAGGGAACTAACTCAAATGTCTTTTCAATTTCAGAAACAAGGCAATGTTGAAAGGTTTCGAATGGTTTTTTGCTAGTTCCAGGCAGCATATATTCCTGGCGTTCGTAGTTCCAATGGGCCAGCCAGTGTACTTTCTGGTCGAGGGTATTTGGGAATAGAATAAACGAACCAACAAAGTTGCTCATCTTAGAAGTATGCCTTTTTTGAGTGATTAATCGACATCGTTAGTAAAATGAAGACCCATTAAAATTTTACTACTAAGGGAGTTACAAAAGGTCCCTTTTTTTAGGGAATTGAGAGGCATCCCTAAAGAAAAGCCACTTATTTCCGGTATCCCACACTAATAAGGAAACCTCTGATTCGTCGAATTTTGAGGGAAATTCAGATTTTACTATCTTTTTATGGTTTTCCATTGCACGCCTAGGATTTTATTAGTAGAATTACGCATAAGTATTTACATATGTGAGGCACTTGATTCTGTTATTATCCTCGCTATAGCCTACCCCTTATTTGACCTACCCCAATCGCAGACTGTTCAAGAATCATCACTCTGATTCACATTCTGCCAGAGAGTAAAAAGGTTCTTTCCATGAAAATTCATCTTATTAGTGATCATCCTGATTTACCGGATATTGATGTTAGTGTTGATGAATTGCCTGTTGTATTGGGAAGAAGCAATAGTTGTGACTTGAGAATTCTTGACCCGATGTTGAGTCGGCAGCAATGTGAATTGACATACATGAATAATGGCATTCGCGTGCGTGATCTGGAATCCACAAATGGGACGATCGTCAACTCTGAAATCGTTAACGAGACCCCACTCTACCCGGGTGATGTGGTAACCATCGGTATGGCTAACTATGTAGTCAGTTATTATGATGACGAAGGACAGGAAAGTTTCGAAGAAAGTTATTTCTCCGAGAATTCCATTTAGTTTCCTATCCTTAGGATTCTTCTTTTTCAAATATTGC
>JAJDEK010000556.1 GCA_029259875.1 Planctomycetaceae bacterium | reverse complement strand
TGCCATCACAATCAATCAGCAGTTGTTTGAAATCACGTGCAGCTTCATTTTTCCCCTCTTTCGTTTCCAGATCTTCATCAAATAAAGGCATGGGGAAATCGCGCAGGTCAATCAGTTTCACATCGGCTCCTGATTCTCTGGCGCTGTTCGCTGCAATTGTCACTAAACGTTTATTATAAGAGTTTTCGCGTGTACTGCCTGCGAAAGCCAAAATGCGAGGTTGATAGCTCATACTTCTCATTCCTTTATCTATTTGAAGAATCTCTAAAACAGAAAAGCGTTCTGCTTGATTATGTCATTGTTGTAGATCAGAAGGAATTTATGGAAGGCTATGAAAGAGGAATTCATACTTTTTTAGTAGTTTCGGCAATCATTGAAAACTCTAATCCGATGTCAAAGCTTTCAACGGCAATACATTTTGCATGAAAAAAGGAGTTCATCTGAAACCAGATCAACTCCTTACCCTTGAGTCGTGCAGCTCTTAAAATCAGAATTCGCCCAGGACTTCGCCACCACTACGCGTACCCAAGGCACGCCAGATACTAAGCGAAATATTTTCGCTGATCGAACGCACCGAACCATCCACCAGAACGGTATTGACGATCCCTGTATGATAACTCCGTGAAGTAATGATAGCATAGGTTGGAGAGCCAGCACTTCCGTCTTTCCCTTCCTGCCAGGAATTGAAGTCGGCATCATAGTCTGTTCCCGCATTGGAATATGACACATGCGTATTGGGATTCATCGTGACGGTAAAACCGGTGTGATGCACTCGGCCATCGGGCCATTCAGTATGCCCTGTATTTACTTTAAAACTTGTTCCTGATGCAGTGATAGTTGCAGCATCGGCTGCCGTATCTGGAATCGTTGTCGTTGGTGGGCCACCGTTCCTCGTGTAGGGTTGCCAGCCCTTCACTTCCGCTGCCAGCAGAGTATTGCTGGTTCCATCCGTAAATGCTGCCATTGCCAAACTCGCATTCGGAAAAATAGCGCCGTCGCCACCATTCCCATTGACGGGGTTGTACACGAACCAGGTTCCATAATTGAAACCATAGTTTGTGGGGTACAACTTCACTCTTCCACTACCGGGATCACGTACGCGATCGCTATTCGGGTCACTGGGGCAGGCATAGACGGAGATCTTTAATCCATCGATGGCAGTCTGGAAGTCCCAGGCGATGGAGAGATCCACGTTATTGTAAAGGTTTCCCTGTTCAAGCAACGGTAAGATACGACCATGCACGCCCCATGAACCATTATTTCCGGTTGAAGAAACGGAAAGGTCAATGCTTGCTCCCGGGGGCAGATAGCGGTAACTGCTGGCGTAGTTATGAACTGCCAACCCTAATTGTTTCAAGTGATTTTTACACTGAGTTCGGCGAGCCGCTTCGCGTGCCTGCTGGACTGCCGGCAAGAGCAGGGCGATTAAGATCGCGATAATGGCGATCACCACCAATAATTCGATTAATGTAAATCCACGTCTGTTGCGCATCAAAGAGTTTCCTCGTCGTTTTCATAGTCTTTCTAAAGGTTAATTCTAAAGAAAAACGAAGCAAAATGTGTACCAAAGTGACTGTTTTCAAGGGACTTCCGCAATTTCCAGAGTCTAGAGTTCGGTTTATAGCGAATTGAGATCTATTCAGGCTGTCAACAAACCCCAAAGGTGTTCTTTAAATAGACAGAGGCGCTGAAATGTACGACATATTTACTTGCTCGTATTCTCAAGTAATGGGAATAGCTGTGCGATAAATCTGGTTGATCTATCAGGTTAATCATGTTTTCTGCTCCCCACATGACTTAAAATGAAGACGATTGACCCCGTTTCTTTTTACAGCAAGAGAAAGCAGCCCTGACGATGCGCTGGCCGTTGAGATATCAGATTCTCATCCCCATGGTGGGAATTATGGTTTGCGCCATTGTGAGTGTGACTCTATTACACGCTTATCTTTCCACCAATCAGATCAAGTTACAGATTCGTGATCAGTTTCGTCAAATTGCGCAGACTTTGAATGATGCTACATTTCCTTTAACCGAAACGGTTTTAAAGCAAACAAAGGGACTTTCAGGTGCTGATTTTGTACTCGTGAGCCAGAATGGTGAAGTCCTCTCTTCGACACGGCCTGATTTTGTACCACAGACAGTTTCACATGAACCGCCTGCGTGGAACGAGTTACAGAGTTCCGATGTGATTCAAACTGGCGATGCCCCTTTTTTTCATACCGTCGTAAAAATTCAACAACGTCCCAAAACACAGGGGCAACAGTATTTACATATTTATTACCCTGTGAAAGAATATCGAGAAGCGTTGTCGAACGCCATTTATCCTTCTCTGATCGCAGGCAGTATTGCGTTGGCAGTGGTAGCGTTTCTGGCAACGGTGATTGCAGCCCGCGTTACGCGGCCATTGCAGCGGTTGGACAAAAAAGTCGCGCAGATCGCACATGGGGATTTTCAACCCATGATTCAGCCGACCCGAGATGATGAAATTCGTGATTTGAGTATTTCCATCAATCAGATGGCAGAACTGTTAGGTGATTATGAAGATGAGATCAAACGCAGTGAGCGGTTGAAAACGTTGGGGCAACTGCGAGGTGCGATCGCGCATCAATTACGTAATGCCGTCACGGGTTGTCGCATTGCTTTGGATTTGCATCTCCGTAAATGCCCGGAGAGTCAGGACGAATCGTTGCAGGTCGCCAATCGTCAGCTATTGATGATTGAACAATATTTACAAAGTTTTCTGGAGAATAAAGGCGGCGATGTTTCACGTTTTGAGCCCGTCTGTTTGAGTGAGATCATTTCTAAAGTAGTAAGTCTGGTCACGCCGACCGCCAAACATTTTGGGATCAAACTGGAAAACAGAGCCGTCGGGGATTCAATTACAGTTCAGGGCGATGCCGAATCTTTGGAACAACTGATTTCTAATCTGATATTGAACGCGATTGAAGCGGCAGTTCCCGTTGAGCTAGAACAGAGCTCGGCGGTAGCAGATATCGGCCTAGTCAGTATCAGGCTATTTCAAAGTAGTCCAGAGTCTGTTACTTTGGAAGTACAGGATACAGGAGCCGGTCCAGATTCGAAAATTGTCAGTAAAATGTTTGAGCCACTGGTGACAGGCAAAAAAGATGGAACGGGATTAGGCCTATTTGTGGCCAGAGAAATCGTGAAGAATCATGCCGGGCAGATTCGCTGGGAGCGGCGGAATCAGGAGACGTATTTTATCGTCGATTTGCCTTTGGTGAATGCGGAGAATGAGCGTGTCGAAATTACTAATCGTTGATGATGAAGAATCCATCTGCTGGGGGTTAAGTCAATTGGGCGAAAGTCATGGCCATCAGGTTATGACGGCGTCGTCTGCAGAGCAGGCGCTCAGTCTTGCCGAGGAAGATCGTCCAGATGTCATTGTGATGGATGTGCGGTTGCCAGGTATGGACGGGTTGACTGCCATGCAAGGGCTTCGTGATCGTGTTGGCCCTGTGCCCGTGATCGTCATTACTGCTTACGGTGATTTACAAACAGCGGTCGAAGCAGTTCGCAACGGTGCCTTCGATTATATCGTGAAGCCCTTCGATCTAAATCAAATGGAACAGGTGCTTGATAAAGCCATCAATGAATCGCGGCGTGAGCAACCATCGGTTGTAGAAACTCGGCAAGTGGACGGTTTGGTTGGCTCCACGCCGGAAATGCAAGAAGTGTTCAAGTCCATCGCGCTCGTTTCCGGATCAGAAGCGAGTGTTCTGCTTTCTGGTGAAAGTGGAACAGGTAAGGAACTGGCGGCACAAGCCATTCATCGATTCAGTGAAAGATCCTCAGGACCTTTTGTCGCAGTCAACATTGCTTCCCTTAGTGAAGGTCTGGCAGAAAGTGAACTCTTCGGTCATCTACAAGGAGCGTTCACGGGAGCAGAATCATCGCGGATTGGCTTTTTAGAACAGGCCGATCAGGGAACCTTGTTTCTGGATGAAGTCGCCGACATCCCGCTACCGATTCAGATCAAACTTTTACGGGCTCTCGAAGAGGGAGAAGTTTTGCCTGTGGGCTCAAACAAACGGGTTAAAACAAACTTTCGTGTGATCGCGGCCACACACCGGAACCTGGAATCATTAATCAAACAGGGAAAGTTTCGACATGACCTCTATTTTCGATTGTGTACGTTTCAGATTGACATCCCTCCGTTAAGAAAGCGCGTGGGGGATATTTGCACTCTTGCCGAATTTTTCCTGGAGCGATTTGTAGACCGTCAGACTGGCATGCAACATCGGTTGACCGCTGAAGCCGTTACAGAACTGGAGCAACGTCCCTGGTATGGAAATGTACGTGAATTGAGAAATTCGATTGAACATGCGGCCTTGCGTGCACGCGGGGGAACCATCCTGCCTGAAGATCTACCAGCTCCCGTTTCTAAATCATTTCTGGGAATCGAAGAATCCGATGCAGACTCTGATGCAATGATCATCGAGTTGCTCAAGCAGTGGGCCGAGCAACAGTTGGCTGATCCGGATCAGGCCACGAATCTCTATGAAAAACTTCTAGCACTGATCGAACCTCCCCTGATGGAGGTTGCTTTGGACAAATTTCATGGGCAATGTGCACCGGCAGCACGCTGTCTGGGGTTGCATCGAACCACATTGAGCAAGAAACTAAAACAATACGGTATTGAAAATAGCTGAAGAACATTCAACTGGGGTAATTCAATATGAAACTGATGGCGCGCTGTATTCCGGTATTGATCTTAACTTTGTTAGTCCTCGAGAGCACATTTGTGTTCGCTGCTGATAAAGCTAAACAAAAGCCGCTGAACTTTGTATTCATTTTAGTGGATGATCTCGGCTACATGGATGTCGGCTGTAATAATCCAAAGACTTTCTATGAGACACCGCATATTGATCAACTTGCGAAGACGGGGATGCGTTTTACTAACGGCTATGCTGCCAATCCTGTATGTAGTCCCACACGTTACAGTATTATGACGGGAAAATATCCGACGCGTGTAGATGCTACGAATTTCTTTTCTGGTAAACGAGCAGGCAAATTCCTACCTGCGCCGTTGAATAATCGAATGCCTTTAAATGAAGTGACGATTGCTGAAGCACTCAAAGAACATGGATACTCTACATTTTTCGCAGGGAAGTGGCACTTGGGACCAACAGAAGACTTCTGGCCGGAAAAGCAGGGTTTCGATGTAAATCGTGCTGGTTGGGAGCGTGGCGGTCCGTATGGCGGTAAGAAATATTTCTCTCCTTATGGGAACCCACGTTTAATCGATGGACCTGATGGTGAGCATCTTCCCGATCGACTTGCCAGTGAAACTGCTAAGTTTATTGAAGAACATCGAGAGCAACCTTTCTTTGCGTATCTTTCTTTCTATTCCGTGCACACGCCTTTGATGGGACCTAAGCCATTAGTCGCCAAATACCGGGCGAAGGCGCGACGGTTAGGATTAACAAACCAGAAAGAATTTGTCGACGAGGAGCAGGTGTTTGCCGTTAAAGAGAAGCGACGCGTGCGGATTTTGCAAAATCATGCCGTGTATGCGGCGATGGTGGAATCGATGGATCGTGCAGTAGGTAAGGTACTGAAACAATTAGAGGAATCAGGCTTGGCTGAGAATACAGTGGTCATCTTGTCTGCCGACAATGGTGGCTTGAGTACTTCCGAAGGCTCCCCCACATCGAATCTCCCACTCAGAGGAGGTAAGGGTTGGTTGTATGAAGGGGGCATTCGTGAAGTGTTTCTGATTCGCTGGCCGGGCGGCACGAAACCAGGAAGCATTTGCGATGAACCGGTTATCAGCGTCGATTTTTACCCAACGATTCTCGATCTGGCCGGACTGCCCGCCAAACCCGAGCAACATCAGGATGGCGTCAGTCTGAAACCTTTGTTGAAAGGTGCGTCAAGTTTGAATCGAGAGGCCTTGTATTGGCATTACCCACATT
>JAJDEK010000555.1 GCA_029259875.1 Planctomycetaceae bacterium | reverse complement strand
CAAACTAACGTTCTGCTACTACCTTCAGCAATACCTCTAGTGCGTTGCCGGTATCTGCACGCCCCTTGGATGCCAGATCGTCCAAACCGATAAATGCTCCATAAACTAACTGAACAAGCGCGGGATCGTTCTGCCCGACATCACATAATAACTTTGCCACTAACGACAGTCTGATCTCATCAACCTCGCTTACGACAACTAGGGCTGCTGGGTCAGTTAAAGCCCATGAACGCATTGCTGGTTCAACCCGACGCCCTCCAAACTCGTCTGGCGCTGGTTTTGCTGCACGAGCCGTCAATACTCGAAGGCGCTCGAATTTGTCGGGTTCAGCAAGAATGTAACTTTCAATTTCCTGAACAACTGCGTCGCGCCAGAGGTTCAACATCGCGAATTTGAAAGATGGAAGATCGTCAAAATTCCAATAGAACGATCCCTTGGTCGCTCCGATATCTCGTGCAAGAGCCTCGGCCCTAATCGCGGTTGGCCCATTTGTTGTGAGTGCCCTGAAGCCTGCGGCCAGCCATGCCTCTTTTGAAAATTTTGTTTTGTTCATGTTGGGAACATACTGCACCGTATTTACAAATGAAATGAATCAAAATATACGGTGACGTATGTGAAGCATCTTAGCAAATGAGTTGGACTTGAAAAAACTATCTGTAATCGAATTTGTGCGGTTAACCGCTGTCTCACTGGAAGACATCGTTGCGCATATGAACGACCCCCGTGTTGCAGAACACATGCCGCTCCTAACGTCTAAATGGAAGCGCGAGGACGCCAGAGAATTCGTGACAGCAAAGGAAGGGACTTGGCAACGCGATGGTCTGGGGCATTGGGCCATCCTAAGTGACGGAGCCTATGTCGGATGGGGAGGGTTTCAAAAGGAAGGCGAGGATTGGGACTTTGGCCTCGTTCTAAAGCCTGGCAATTTTGGCTTAGGGATGCGAATTTCGCGAAAAGCGATTGAGTTCGCGAACTCAGACCCAAGCATCGATTTTGTCACATTTCTTCTTCCCCCGTCCCGTAAGAATTTGGGTGCCTTGTCTCGCGGCGGTGCCAAATTCATCGAAAATATTGAATACGATGGCGAGGTTTTCAAGAAATATAGACTTGAAACGACCTGACCGCTTTGCGCGCGCAACAACCAACGCGGACTTTGGCTGCTGCGCAGAAAAACGGTAAAGAGGACTCCGAGCAGACGTCGAGCACAACAAGCAGTGCCACACCTATACGAAATTCAACGGTGCAATTTTAAATGCTTATTGACAAGTTTAGGGGCTCGTCTGATGATATAGGTGCTGAAAACTGTCCGTATTACATCCGCGCTCATACTAGCCGCGCGAAAATGTTCATCTGGCAATTTTTAACCTGGTCTTCCTCCCTTGGGCGGCCATGGGGGCACTTCCAGAACAGTGTTGGGTATCCTGTCCTTCATTCTGTGGGTGACAAACTCTTGCAAAGTCGGGTGCTGAAGCCAGGGGTTGGTCTTCAATTGTTCATCTAGCTGTGCTGTGGACACATCGCCATAATTGTGTCCCGGATACATGACCGTCTCGCCCGGCAACTTGTCGAGCAAGCCCCAAAGCGATGCATGCATGACCTCAGGGTCACCGCCAACAAGGTCGCACCTGCCACATCCGTTCACGAACATCGTGTCACCCGTCACAAGGACATCATCAACATGGTAACAAGCGGAGCCTGGTGTATGCCCCGGCGTATGAACCATAGTGATATCACAATGGTCGCCGATTTTCAGCGTGTCGCCGGGTGATCGCCGCACCAGATTTTCACACTTGAAGTTTCCGAAATCGGCCTCCATGGCCAGCATATGGACTGGTACATCCACATGTTTGAGAAGAAATTCAACCTCGTTGACATGATCATGGTGTGAGTGTGTACACAGAATGTCAGTAAGCGTTATATCCAGCTTTTCGGCTTCTTTCAGAATAATTTCATAGTTCCAGGCAGGATCAATAACGGCGCATTGTCGTGTTGCTCTATCACCAACGAAATAGATGAAATTTTCCCATGGACCTAGCTCAAACTGGTGTATGAAAATTCCGTCATCGTTCATTGTCTGGATTCCTTGTTATAGAGATGCTCAACCGCATATAAGCGGTTTTGTCATATTGAAATCATGTTTTATGCACTTCGATTAATTCGACTTTATATCCATCGGGATCGTCAATGAAGGCGATGACTTCCCGTTCCCCGGTCTCGGTGGGCACAAACTTCATGGGGCCTGGGTCTCGCGTTACCTTTACGCCTAGTTCAACGAGACGTTCACAGGCCGCGTAAATTTCGGCAACCTCCAGTGCCACATGGCCGTATCCTGTGCCATGGGTATAGTCATCTTCATCCCAGTTCCAGGTCAGCTCAATTGTAGAGTTCTGCGCATCATCGCCATAGCCCATAAACACCAGCGTGAAACGGCCTTCGGGGAACGTTTCACGCCGTTGCTCAGCCATACCCAGAGCATCGCGGTAAAAGGCGATGGAGCGATCAAGATCGCTCACACGGATCATGGTATAGAGAATACGGCTAGGCATAACGGCTGGATTGTTAGTGTTTGTCATCGTCTTATTATTCCACAGGATTTTCTAAAAAATGCAGGCGGCCGTATAGCCGACACCCGCCTGCATAAATACAAAGGCCTATTTGCAAATTTCACCGAAGAAACGAACGAGGCCGCCCATATTGTTCGGGTCACGCAGATCAACAAGGCCATAGCTGTTGAATTGACCTTTATATCCTTTAAGTACGCTACGCGCCGTACCTTCCTGAACATCGTAGGTGATCTCGATCATATACCGGCCCGGCTTGCCTGGAACCGCAGTGAGAACACCAAGATCCTTGGTCAGCAGACCGCCGCCTGAGGGTGTCCCAAAATAATGTTCCATGTCCATCTCAAGGCCAGTCGCGGTTTTTCGTTGCGCCGTAATTTTTCCGGCGGCATTTGCCCAGCCACCCAGCGATGCAGCGGATATAATGACAGGCTTGCCTTCTCCTTCACCATAGAAATTTGCGATGGCGACGCCGTCGACAGGTTTGCAGGAATTACTGGCAGCTTGGGCGCTGGCAAT
>JAJDEK010000554.1 GCA_029259875.1 Planctomycetaceae bacterium | reverse complement strand
TCAAACGATTTCCACCAGGACGTCTTTTTAAAAAAATAAGTCACTTGGATAATCAGATTCTACAAGTACAGTTTAATCCCCCCGGAAAAAAGTTAACGGCTACACCAACCAAACCAGATAAGCCGTGACCGATAAATTCAGTTCAGACATTTAATTGAGGTTCAATTTAGAACAGATGCAAATGACTCATTCATCACACCGGTTTCTTGTTTATGTTGTCGCCTATGAGGCCGAACAGCATTTGCATGATCTGTTCGAACGGATTCCGTACGAATTGTACAACCGGTCGGATATTCACTTCCTGGTAAGTGACGATGCTTCGTCGGACAATGGCCCCAATGTGTTAAAGGAGTGGCTAGAGGCACACGAAATCTATAATGTTACAATTCTGAAAAACCGAGTCAATCAAGGCTACGGAGGGAATCAGAAAATCGGTTTCCGCGTAGCAGTCGATGAAGGATATGATTGTTTAATTCTGCTGCACGGTGACGGGCAGTATACTCCCGAGTTGCTACCGGAGTTTATGAATGTCTGGCGAGAGTCACAGCCGGACGTGATTCTAGGTACGCGGATGCATTCAACCAGCAGTGCACGCAAGGGGGGAATGCCACTCTATAAGCTAGTCGGAAATCGAATTCTGACAACTTTCCAAAATTGGCTGACGGGTTGGAATCTGAGCGAGTATCACACTGGTTATCGTGCTTACGCAACAAAGTTCCTGGTAAGCGTTCCGTTTGAGATTAATACAAATGAATTTCACTTTGATACAGAGATTCTGCTTCAGGCGGCGCATGTTGGAGCCAGCGTACGAGAGATTGAGATTCCTACTTTCTATGGCAACGAGATTTGTCGTGTTCCTGGTTTGAAATATGCTTGGGACGTGGTCACAGCGACTATGCAATTCAAGATGCACCAGTGGGGTATGTTGTGTTCGTTGAAACTACGAAATTTGTCCACTGATCGTTATCGTGATAAGACGCAAGCGGAATATTCATCCCACGCGCTGGCTCTGAATGTATTGAAAAAACATAAGGCTCAAAAAGTGCTGGACCTTGGTTGTGGTTTGGGACACGTGGCTTCTCGCTGCAAACAATCCGGAATGAAAGTGACAGGCGTAGACTGTGTAACACCACTTCTTGAATCAATGACGGAATTCCATACGGCAAACCTGGAATCCGATGTGTTACCAGTTTCGGTGAGAGACTTTGACGCGGTGTTATTATTGGACGTGATTGAGCATCTTGCCAATCCAGAGGAATTTTTGCTGTCGATGCGTAACGACGACCGAAATCATCCAGCAGACTCGATTCAAGAACCGGCATTGTCAGATCAGCCTTTAGTATCTGAGAATGATCAGAGCAACAGCGAGCCCGGAAGTGATCCTGACTTGGCAGAGTGCAATATGTCGCAGCCACTCCTTATTTTATCCACTCCCAACGTGGCGTTTGCTGCAATACGGCTCAATTTGTTAATGGGCCAATTCAGATACGCTGAACGAGGGATTCTGGACATTACCCACAAACGATTGTTCACAAGACGCTCGTTACTACAGATGTTGCGGGTTTGTGGCTACGAAATTGAGCGAGTGCATGGAGTCGGTGTCCCCTTCGCAGCAGTCATGCCAGGCAAGTCTGGCCGAATTCTTGGTTGGATTGCCAATCTATTTGCCAAAGCATGGCCATCGTTATTCGCGTTTCAGATTCTCGTGGAATGTCGGCCTCGTCCTGGTGTAAATCAAGTTTTACGAGATGCAATTCGGATTCATGAATTGCCCCCTATTGAAAACACTACGGAGGAAAGTAAACTTCCAGATCACACAGAGTCACAGGGAATGCTTGACTGACTTTGTCTCAATAACTATGTTTTCGTATTCCAAAAGAAGCATTTTATTGAAATCCATAAGAGACCGCTGTTATATTCGCTGGTCGAATCTACTCTTGTTGTCAGTAAATTCCAATTGTTGGTTATATACCTAACAAGCTTATTTAGAGTTGGTATAATATATCTCAGTTTCTCTGACATTATCTTAAAATTCTTCTCAACCTGTTTCTCATTGATTACGTTATGAGGTTACGGACTGTACTACAAATATTGTATTCTCATACTTATTAAATTGTGTTAGTCTTATTTAGCTTATTAGCATAACATACAGACTGCTAGCTAGGAGACGATCGATATGAATAAAGAAGATTTTGCCTATGTTGGATGTCGGTTGCTGGCTTTATTCTATGGAGTGAAAGCACTCTTTGACCTTTCGGCTTTTATGGCTCTACTTGTGACCTGGAAATCAAGTGTCGTTGAAATTACTTCCATAAAAGACGTCATGATCTATTATCAACTAATACCACTTTGCTTCTATTTTCTGGTTGCTGGATTATTGTGGTTCGGCGCATCGCGGATTGTACAATTTCTCCTACCTGACACCGATATAAAAAAAGGACATAGCGCTATCACCTTGCATCAAGTTCAGTCTGTAGCCTTTGCCACAGTCGGAATATTGATTTTAGGATGGACTCTGCCTGAAATCGGAAGCACTCACTTAAGAATCGTCGAAGCGAAAAAGTTTGATAATTCTGCACCAATCACATTCGACTTACAAATTCAGGTGTTTTTGCTGATGCTTCGAATGCTCTTCGGGATTTTTCTCGTATTCGGTTCAAAGGGCT
>JAJDEK010000553.1 GCA_029259875.1 Planctomycetaceae bacterium | reverse complement strand
AATCGTTTCCAGAACTTCCTTGCGATAAGCACGAAATCCACTATGAAAATCACCTAAATTTTGTCCTAGTGCGACATTCTCTGTAATAGTCAACAGGCGATTCGCTAAATATTTCCAAGACGGCATACCACCTGAAAGTGCTTCCTGGCGTGTGCGGATTCGTGATCCTAATACAACATCGCAAATACCCAATTTGAGTAGCTGAATGGCAACTCCCACTACGCGGCTATCGTATTGGTAATCGGGGTGCAGCATCACAACATAGTCAGCACCATGCTCAAGTGCATATTGGTAGCAAGTTTTCTGATTTCCACCGTAGCCACGATTCTCTTTATGTTTGATGACTGTTAAGTCGTGGCTCAAAGCAAGTTCAACCGTATTATCAGTACTACCATCATCAACGAGAATGATTTCATCAACAACACCTGCGGGTAGATCTGTCAATGTTTTATGCAAGGTAGAGGCTGCATTATATGCTGGCATGACGACGATGGTTTTGCTATGCGGAATTTGAGTTCGTTCAATTTCTTCAAGCAACGGTTCCATACTTCGAATCTGTGACATGACTTCAGCACAGTCAGGAGCAATGGCAGGTTCTGTTTGTTTAGAACTTGGACTTAACACGGAAATGGGTTCCAGCACGGCAATCTCCCTCGGTGATGCTATTCAATGATTCGATTTAATGGCATTCTGCGCACATTAGCATTGAAACTTAGCTTATAGATTAAGTGGTGGAAAATTTGATTATGAAAGCGAAACATTGAAATCAGGTACCAATGGATACTTGGTTCTATTAAATCGATTGTGCCGGTTGTCAGGTTTTGTTCCCCGATTGATGTTTCATTTAATCATCATTTCTCCCGAAATATCGGCAGCGAGCAGGTGAGGACCTATGTTAAAGATAAACAGGGACATTCTCTTTTAATCCCTGTAGTGAATGGGATTGTGAAAATGATGAATCAAAAACAACAAGAGCCTCCCTGGCAATTATTTCAGGCAATGAAGAGTCAGAAAGTTCCTATATTTTCGCTGGCAGCAGTCGTTTTGATCAGTTTTGGAATGGCAACCAGTTTTGATTTCGTGAATTGGGACGATCCCTGGTATGTGATTCACAACCCGCTGACAAAGAGTTGGCATCCCGAAAATTTGCAAAAGATTGCAACTCAGGTTGTAACCCGAAATTATGCCCCCTTGACAATTTTATCATTCCTAATCGATCATAGTCTTTATGGGCTTTGGGCTGGTGGTTATCACCTTACGAATATATTACTGCATGTAATCAATACGATACTCGTCTTTCTGCTAGTCACACGTTTTACTCAAAATCGTTTAATTGGCTGGGCGACTGCTGCCGTATTTGCCATTCACCCGGTCCAAGTGGAGACAGTGGTCTGGATTTCTTCTCGAAAGGGCTTATTGTCGGGGGCGTTTATCCTGGCCTCACTCTGGTACTGGCTCAGAAAGAACAGAACCCTGGAACAGAATACCTGTGGATTTCTTTTCTTTATCTGTGCGCTGCTTTCAAAAGCATTAGCAGTTGTCGTGCCTGCCATCGTGTTTTGTTATGACTTCTGGGTAGCAAAAGTACCTTTTCGAGAGGCTGTAAAAAGACAAATCTTTCCGGGATGCTGTGCAGTATTATTGCTGGTTATCACGATGTTGGCTCAAACCAGTGAACTCGGAGGAGTGCGTGATCATTTTGGCATGAGCAAAGTAGAAATTCTCTCGATCGATACTGTGATTATGTCAAAATATGTCCAAATGTTATTATGGCCTGAAGCACGATCTGTACTTTATGATCCACCTGTATCGGGAATCGGTTGGGAAATAGTGATCTCACTGTTTTGCTGGTTGGTGGCAGCTTTCATGTTTGTGCGAATGGGAAAACGGCAACCCTTGATTCTATTTGCAGGTGCTACTTTCTTATTACTGCTGATACCTGTGCTCAATTTATTTCCTATTACAACATTGATGAATGATCGCTATTTATACCTGCCCTGCATTCCTTTCTTTGCCCTCATTTTTAGTGCAAGTGTGAATTTGCTAGAAAAAATGCAACAACGAATACTTGTACCTTTGCGCAAGGGAAGACAGGTCTCTGGTTATCTAGTTCCTTCTGTCTTTGGGGTGTTAGTATTGGCATTACTTACAAAGTACAACTTGCAGACTGAACGATATGTGTCTGTGTGGAAGAATGGCCTCTCATTATGGCAGTACACGGCGCAACAAGTACCTCAAATACCGGTCGTCCAGATTCAGTTAGCCAATAGCTATCACAACCGGGGGCAACATGAGGAGGCGATTGCGATCATCAAACGAGCACTTCAGAGTACGGCACCCGATGAACTGGATCGTCAGAGAATGGAACAAAAAGTTCGGGAATGGGAGCGGCTTAAATAATGGTCAATCTAAAATAATTCCATATTAAATACTCTGTGGATGCGCACATTTCATTGAGTCGGCCTGTTAGCGTTTCAAGATATCGAACTTAAGGCTGCGGCCTTTTTTGTTGCTCATTCAAGCATCCAGGCAAAAAATAATATGCCGTTGTTTTTTGTCATCATCGGTCTAATTGCCTAGCTAGCTAGACTTTAGGGGCACTTGAGTGTTTCTTTTAAAGAACGCCCGTTTTTTGGGAAAAATCTTTTGGTTCACTGCTTGACTGTTATTTCCTGTGACCTACTTTTAGGTGTTAACACTTTGATCTGTAACTCAACGGGCCAATAAGTGAGAACAGTTTAAGTGACATTATTTCGGAATTTGTCTTCCGATGTTATGTAAATTATTGAAAGTCCAATACCGTTTCTGCAATTCAGTTTTTGAGTGTAGAGATTTTGCTCTTCTAAAGAGGGGGCATATTGGGATGCTTCAGCTGAGGATGTAACTCAGAGAAGCAATTGTTTCGGGTGAGTTATGAGAAATGCAATATTTCTCATAACTCAGTTGTTTAGTGTCGGTGAATGTGGTTCATGAATCGACTCCAATTGGAAAGAAAGAGAGCAACAACAATGAAGAATCTGACAAAGAGCATCAAGAATTTCCTGGTTTCAGAAGATGGTCCAACAGCTGTTGAATACGCTGTGATGCTTGCTCTGATCGTGATTGTTTGTTTGACAGCAATTCAAGCTGTTGGAACAAACGCTAACGCGAAGTTCGAACAAGTTCGTGATGCATTGACCTAATAGCGGTCAATTGTATTGCAACGTGAGTACGAGTAAATCGCTCAGTCGAACTTTTCGGCTGAGCGTTTTATTGCGTATCAGATTCTCAAAAAATGAAATTCAGAATTACAAATTGTGTGTATCAATTTAACGTTTTTATATCAGTTTTAGCCCGAGGAGAAAGCAGAATGTTTCCTTACTGCATAGATGCCCAAGTGGGAGCGGTTTTGGAGTTAATCCTGCTCATCGTTCCGGTAATTGTTTGGTTCACCTCCCTTCTGACGTGTAGCCGTTGCTAATTGATCAGAACCAGGAGATGGCAGAATTGTTGGCAACCGATGTGCTTTAATCTGGTTGTAAAAAAACAGCAATATTTTTCAAGATAAATACCTCATCCCTCTGCCTGTGACCTAAATTAAATAATAAGAATACATAAGTTAAATGACCAATATCAGGGTGTTTGAGCTCTATTAAGCAGCAACAAATCTGATTTGCGATTTTATAATGACAGAAATTTCCCCAACGAAATACGAAAAAATGTATTTCAATAAGATTCAATAAGATTCAATAAGAAAGGCCATATTGATGGATTGGCAACAGTTACTACTGGAGAATTGGCACGTAAAATTTGTATCCATCGTTTTGATCTACGCAGCTTACATTGATGGAAAAGAACTTCGGGTCCCGAACTGGATCACATATCCGATGGTGCTTTCTGGTCTGGTCTATATGACGTGGACAGGAGGACTGGTTGGTCTTGGTTGGGGATTACTTGGAATGCTTGTTGGTCTGGCTACCCTGCTTCCCTTATACAGTGTTGGCGGAATGGGAGCTGGTGATGTTAAGTTGATGGCAGGCATTGGAGCTTGGCTGGGAGTGAAAATCACGTTCTATGCATTTTGTGTCACAACAATTGTCGGTGCAATCATGGCCATTGGCATGGTGCTATATCGCAAGAAATTTTACACGCACTTGGCACAGGCCATGGTGATTCTTGACGAATGGCGATCTGTTAAGAATCCGCGTGAATTATCGCGAATTGCAAAAGAGCGAAAGCCAACGATGTATCTCCTTCCCTATGGGATTCCGATTTGCATTGGTTCGATTGCTTACTTCTTCTATGCAGGCTTAATTTAAGTTAGCATTCAGACGAATTACCAAAAGTTAAAATAGGCAGTTTGTGTTAAGTGTGTGTTTTGGGTGAGAGCCTTCGGGCAAGGCTACGCAACCAGAATTATTATTTCAAACGATAAAATCGTTATAAATTGAAGCGAGTACTCTCGAAGTGCCGATGTTGACAATGATGGCAGAAATTTCTTTCTGTCAACCTGTGAAAGCAGGATCAAATCAAGTTTGGCACTTCGAAAATAGAAGCAGACACTGATCGGAAACGAGTCTGTTTTAAATATGAGAATCGCTTGATTTGTTTCTCTTTAGTGGGTGACAGACATGAAAATAAAGTCATTGATGATGTTGGTCGTTGCAGTCGGTTGTGGATTGGTTGCGATGTTGGGCGTGAGGCAAGTGCTCAATCGAGATGATCAGAAGCAAGAAGTTGAAACCGCAAATGTCCTGATGACAATTGCAGAGATCGCTCCTGGTACTCCTCTGAATGAGTCGAACGTAAAGTTTAAGTCATGGCCAATCGATCAGATACCAGAAGGTTCTGTTACAAAACTGGAGGATTATAAAGATCGTTCCATCAAAACCCGAGCTGTGCCTGGTGAAATTGTGATGATGGCGAAGCTCAGTGAGCAGGGAGCACGTGGAGCATCTGTAGAAATTCCAGATGGAAAACGGGTTTTTACAACATCGGTTGATATGACCAAAACACATAGTGGTTTAATTCTTCCGGGTGACTTTGTTGATGTTTATGTGACTTTTTCAGCACGTAAACCAGAGGGAGGGTTAACGACAATCACAAAAGTGATATTGGAACGAGTCAAGATCTTCGCAACGGACCATCTTACCGATGTGGGAGGGGCCGATAATAATCAGGTGAAGTCAAAAAACATTTCTGTATTACTGTCTCCCAAAGAAGGCGCGATCTTAAAAATGGCTGAGAGAAAAGGGGAAGTTCATCTCGCATTGAGAGCGCAATCTGACATCACGGATACAGAAGATGTTCAATTTAACGAAGATGATTTAGCCGAAGTGTTTTCGATTGAAGGTGGAAAGTATCTGAATAACGAGGAGAAACAAGGAGATACAAAGGAAGAAGACTCTTCAAAAGATCAGAATCTGGCACAAAGCTCTGGCAAAACAACTTCAGCCAAACAGTTTCTGGACGAAGAGCAACAGCCTCAGGAGATGACATCCGTGGGGACAGAAATAGAGGCAGAGTTAGAAGAAGCTAAAAAAATGTGGCAGGTTGAAATCTATTCAGGGGAACAAAAAACAATTCAAGAAGTAGAACTTCTGGAAGAAGAACTGGAAGACAAAACAGCTGCTTTGAAAGGCTTGTGGGAAGTATTTACTAAGAAGCAAAATGAAAACATAAATTAGTCTGATCATCCCCTGCTCTTACATTAGTAAAGGGGGTGATAATTTCTGGGCCAAGTAAAGAGTATCCCGATTGGGAATTGGATTATTTTAAAGAGTGATTCGAAGTCTGGGTTTTACCTGGTTTAGATGGCTCAACTGTTTAAAAAGTAAGGGGCACGGATGCTGGCCTTAAAAAAACAATTAAGAATGATTAGACTTCCTTTAGTTGTGTTATTGGTATGTAGTTTCGCCAGTACCAAAGGATATTCGCAGAAAGAACAAGTTACGACTCCCGGAGCAAGCGAGCCGATTGTTCAAGTCACTGCTCCTAAGATGAAACTGGAGATTACAGAGAAATTCTCCAAGATCCTTAAGTTTCCCGGCAAAATCAAACGTGTCGATGGATTTGACCCGACTGTGCTGGGGGTTACCGCGTTAACTCCCAACGAGATTCGAGTTCAGGCAATCATACCGGGTGTGACGACTCTGGTAATCACCGATGAAAACAAAAAAGTCTTTTCTGTTGAGATTTTTGTGAGTGGAGATGCGCGGCACTTACAAGCCTATCTCCGCGAGCTGTTTCCCAGCTCTTCTGTTAATGCGATCAAAGTACAAGATTCCGTTGTCTTACGTGGGTGGGTCACAGAACCGGAAGCCATTACTGAAATGGTTGAAATCGCAGAACAGTTCTTTCCCAATGGTGTGTTGAACCAAATGAAACTGGCCGGCGTGCAGCAGGTCCTGCTCAAAGTCAAGATTATGGAAGTCCAACGTTCGAAGATAAGGCAGTTGGGCGTGAACTGGTTATTCTTAAACCAATCGTCCTATGTTTACAGTACACCGGGTTCTCTCGTGCCCATTACAGGAATTACGGTCCCTTTTGGCGGCCCCCCTGCCCTGACTGCCTCACAGAACCTGCTCGGTGGTACTTCACTGGGGTTTGGATTGGTTGACGGTTCAAGCATCTTTCAAGCATTTATTGAAGCTTTAAAGCAGGAAGCATTGCTCAAAATTCTGGCGGAACCAGAATTAGTGACTACCAGTGGACGACCTGCTAACTTGCTTTCTGGTGGTGAATTTCCAATTCTGGTGCCACAAAGTTTGGGTACTGTCACGATTGAGTGGCGTGAGTTTGGTGTTCGTATGGAGGCGGTTCCCATTGTTCTCGGCAACGGTCGTTTACGATTGGAAGTTCAGCCTGAAGTCAGTGAAAGAGACTTTTCAAATGCGGTACAGGTCGCAGGAACAACAGTTCCTGGGTTGACGGTACGTAGAGCTAATACTGCAGTCGAAATGAATTTTGGCGAAACGATGGTTATTGCCGGATTGATTTCCAGTCGAAAAACTGCTGAGACTTCTAAAACTCCCTTCTTAGGTGAGCTACCCTTGATTGGGGCAGCCTTCCGAAGAGTGAAATATAATGAAGGCGAGACAGAGTTGGTAATTATGGTGACACCCGAATTAGTATCTCCA
>JAJDEK010000552.1 GCA_029259875.1 Planctomycetaceae bacterium | reverse complement strand
GTGCCCGGTTGAGATATAAGAAGCACCGACTTGTTCTGCGAATTCCCAGAGCTTGCCGAACTTCAGCCAGTTGTTGCACATCACACAGGGGTTGGGTGTGCGACCGGCAAGATATTCATCGGCGAAGTAATCTTTGATACGCGCGAAGGCGTCTTTGAAATTGAGTGCGTGGAAAGGGATGTCCAGCATGTCGGCAACACGCCGCGCATCAGCAGCATCACTGGCCGAGCAGCAACCTTGTTTGTGCGCTTTCGTGTTGAGTATGGGTAGTTTATTTTTGTCGTCAGTCGAGCAGGCTGTTTCCTCTGTCGCTCCGGACCGCATAAACAGCCCGATCACTTCATAACCCTGTTCCAGTAATAAATGGGCGGCTGCGGAACTATCAACTCCCCCACTCATCGCCAATACAACACGCGTAGACATAGCTAAAAAAACTCAACTCAATTGATAAAAGTGAAAACTGCCAGAGACAATATTCTATTATAGACGGCTCTAAAGCTGATCACAGGGATTAAGGATTGAGAAACTTCCGAATTCAAATGAAATCAGAGACATCTCATTCTAAACGATCTTAGTCGCGTTGATTTTTCAGTAATTTAGTGGTGTTTCGTCCCTATACCAAGCTCAGAGAAAATACATCGATTCTTGATTATGTAATGGATCTCCTCCAGCGACATCAGTTGGCTTCAAGGTCAAGGTGCTGTGCTTTGGGGATTTGTCTTTGAATCTCTTCCTCAATTTTATCGATCTCTTCTGTCAGAGTATCAAGTAGATCCTTCGTATAATTCTGACAAAAGTTCTCGAAGTCTTGTTCGTTTTTTATTTCTGGATAGGCGGCAAGGGCCTTCTTTTTGAGTCGTTTAGACAGTTCTGTGGGATTAAAACTGAGATCGACTTTAATTCGGTAATTATCGATGGAAAGAACACGAGTTCTCAGATCAATAACATCGTCAATCAATGGGTTATTTTTTAAAATTTGAATGACTTGTTGCTTCGCTTTTGGAGGAATACTAGGACCAACCAGCAATTCCTGATTACGAATGATCAGCCAGACGGCAATCCCACCCAGCAGAACACCGATGCCAATCGAACCGATTGAATCCCAGTAATGATGCCCCGTCAACTGAGTGAGCAGGATTGAGGCAAGTGCGATAATCACACCCAGGCAGGCGGCACCATCTTCGAGAATGACGGCAACGGCAGCGGGGTCAGCTTCGTATCGAAGATAATGATGAAAGGGTTGACTGTGGCTAGCGGCATTTTTCCATTCCCCTTTGAGAGCCAGATAAAAGACGAGACCGTCAATAACGAGCGCAAACAGCAGCGCAGCGATGGCCCAATTCATTTCTCCGAGTACCAATTCCGGAGGATGGAAGAGAGATTGCACACCGTGATAGATGGTAACACCACAGCCCAGAAAGAAGATTCCAACGGCAGAAATTAATGCCCACACATACCGTTCACCTGCATAGCCATACTCAAACCGTTGATCAGGGGCCTGGTCTGCACGTACTAATCCGATGAGTAATAAAATTTGATTCAAGAGATCGGCGATCGAGTGGATCGTTTCCGAAAGCATGGCTCCAGAACCGGTAATGAGAAATGTGGCTCCTTTTGCAACTGTAATCACAGCATTACCTGCTATGGCAGCGATCACCGCAAACCGGGAATTGCTTTGCGCCATGTTTTTTTCACTCCTGGATTAGTGCTTTTTTTCTAAGTTGAACTATCGAATAAAATAGCAGAATGAGAATGTGAGTGCCATTCAGAGAAGAGAGGCCTGAATGAAAAGGAGCCCTATTAATGGGGCTTTGCACTTATTTAACTGGTCCAGATAGAAGAGAACGAAGAATGGCTGTCTCAATGCAAACTTCAATCTACTTTCAACTGCGTAAAAAAAGCCCCTCGAACAACTAAATGATCGAGGGGCTTGGCAGTGAAATGTGGGGTATCACTTATTTGGAAGCATTAGCGTGGACTTCATTGAATTTTTTGGCGAATTCAATTTCAGCCTGCCAACGTTTGACTTGATTTTGCGATGCGGCGAAAGCACTTGCTGCAGCATTGGCTGCGTTTTGTGAAGCAGTAGCTTTGTCAGTCGCAGGTTTCAACGCTTTCTGTAATCCAGCCAATTTCGCTTTCGCGGCATTGAGAGCGTCTGTAGTCTGTTTGATTTGCGGTGTGTATTGTGCAATCTTTTGTTGATTACCTTTCACAGCCGCTTGATGTGCAGCCAGATTTTTCTGCTCGGCTGCTTTGGCTGCTGCTCGTTTATCAATCGCTGCTTTCAGTTTGGCTGCTGCTTCTGCCAAATCTTTATCACCGGCCACTAGCTTGCTAACAGCGGCTGCTTTGGCATGTGCCTCTTTGATGGCTGGCAGAGGCGCATCGATGGCGGCGATCTGTTTGGTTGAATTGGTAACACTACCCTGGGCACCCGCTAATGCTTTTTGAGCAGCCGCTAAATTTGCATTGAGACCATTTAATTTATTTTGCAGGTCGGTTTGTTGTTTCTGCGTAGCGGCAACGTCAGCGTTTACTTTCGCGACCGCTGCTTTATCAGCCTGAGCGACCGCTAAGAGCTTTTGATGATTCGCCTGAGTCGATTGCAGCGCAATGGTTGCAGCTGCCAGACGCTGTGATAATTGTAATGGGTTTGCGGTTAGCTCGCCTACATCTTTTCCGTCGGCTGCATTCCAGACTTTAATTTTTCCAGTCCAGTCACCAGCAATCAGATGGTTGGTTTCATCACAAATCGTGACGCTGACAGCAAGATCTGCAAAAGCAGGTAAGGCTCTGAGTTGTTTTCCTGCCTGATCCCAGATCTTTGTGACGCGATCACGACCACAGGTGACGATCCGGCCATCACGGGCAAATTCGATGCTTGATGTTCCGGGGTTATGTGCATTCCAGGATTTGACGTTCCCGCCATTTTCCAGTTCCCAGAGCTTGACCGACTGATCTTCACTGCTTGTAGCGACGATATTTGAATCAGAACGCCAGGAAATTCCAGTGATGCCTTTTTTGTGACCCTTTAGTGTGAGGTACTCGCTACCTGAGGCTGCTTCCCAGACAAAGGCGCCACCGTTACGGTCACCAGAACAAAGCAAAACGGAATCCGGACTGAAAGCAAGTGAGGTCAACCAGTCTGTATGTTTACGAATTTCATAAGCGAGTTCCCCAGTGCTGGTAGAGTAAACGCGAATGACTTTACTAGGACTCCCCAGCGCGATAAATCTCTGGTCTGAACTGATATCAGCACACAGAACTGAATCTAGTTCATCACCTACTTCAAAGAGGCGTTTTCCAGTTCTGACATCCCAGACGACCACACGGCCGCTGGCACCAGCGCGACCTCCACCGGCCAGCAATAGACTACCATTACGACTGAATTTCAGAACCTGCGGAAAACCTTCCGGGAATGGGAGCACGCCCAACAGTTCCAATGTTTTGGTGTTGTAAAGCAAAACCTGTTTCTGGCCTGCAACAGCGGCTAAGGGAGACCAGGGATTGGTTGCTAAGGCAGTCACCGCTGTACCAAGGCTGGCATGTACGACAGGTTCCAAGCTCATACGGGGAGGCATGGGAGGTGGCCCCTGAGGTTTACCCGAAGACGCTCCTTTGAGTGCAAAATCGAACTTTGGTTTCTTGATGACAACTTTACTACCCGAATTTTCGGGGGCACCACCATCGATCCATGCCTTGATTAAGGCGATGTCTTTGTCAGGTAGTTTATCTGATTTGGGGGGCATGAATGGTTCTGATTCATGAGTGACTAGCATATATAAATAGCTACCGTCAGCGTCTCCAGCTTCGATGGATTCTCCTGCGGCTCCTCCCTGCACCAAACCAGTATAGTTAGTCAGATCCAGGCCTGATGCTTTTTTGTCAGTGTTGTGACAGGCAAAACATTTCGCGCGAAAAATAGGCTTAATGTGTTCGTCGAA
>JAJDEK010000551.1 GCA_029259875.1 Planctomycetaceae bacterium | reverse complement strand
AACCAGCATGACCACAAGTTATGCCGTATCTATTTTTAGGCAATAGAGACCAGTTCGAAAATCAGCTCTATCGAAACACATTTCGTCTCTACAGGTAATGCTTGCCTGGAAAAGAAATCGCTTGGGAGAACATTCGGCATTTTGAATTCAAATATTATTTTTGCCGTGGCAATTGTAAGTTCATCTGTTTTTTCCCACGAAGAACGGTGACACCAAAAGTTTGCCCTGGCTTTAATTCATTCACCCCATAAGCAAGAATATCAGTTTCGCGGTAAAGATCATTTCTTCCATTGTAAGAGACAATAATATCGCCTTTTTTGAAACCTGCCCGTTTTGCAGTAGCATGCAGTCCATACTGACCAAGATGACGAATCTTGAGCGCCATCGACTTTCCTTCTGGAGCTCCAGCGCCTTTCCGTTGAGCTGCCATCGTTTCTTCTAAAACGGCGCCACCGAGAACCATCCTACGTAGAGGCCAACTACTCACCCGCCAGGAAAGATCATCTTTTTGTTTCCAGCCTGCGGGAAGCGAGATCGTAAGATCGAGTTTCTGTCCATTCCGATCAATTTGAGCAGAAAGACGATCTTTCTGCTTCGCATGATGGAGCACCCATTGAACATCGGCAATGGAGAGCATCGGCTGTCCCTCCAAGGCTAAGATCTGATCCCCTTTCTGAAAACCGGATCGTTCTGCAAGCGAATCAGCAAGAATTTCTTTCACTACCGCTTTTTCTTTTGGATCCAATATCAGTCCCAAAATCTTTGGATGGGGATACTGAAACAAAATTCGTTCGGGGATCGATTTTTGATTTCTAAGAAAGAAATCTCGTTGAGCATCACCGATCTGATGACAGTGAATGCAACTTTTAACAACATCTTTTTTCGCATTAATTTTCGATCGATATTTCCCAGCCAGCAAAGGATACTTCTCGGGAGAAGCCACATCGGGCTTCTTACCTTGTTTTCCTTTGAGTGATATTTTGATCGCAGCGTAATCTGAATGTAAATTCAAAGCACCTTGCATCGCTTTATGAAGGGCCTCAATCGAAACATCTTCGGCCCAAAGCGTATGATGTGAGCGTGTACCAAATCGGCCATAAACGGTTCGATCTGCATTTAACATAAATACGGCAAAGGATTGATCGTAATCATATTGAAAAAGAGACAGATCCAAGCCGTTTGTTGAAATGAGCCGGACTCGAATGAACTGATCCATCAATGGCTTGAGATGCTGATCCTTTTCCATCAAATCCTCATCCAGTTTCACACACTCCTCGCAAGGAATGCAACGCAGGACCACAAGCAATGGTTTCTTTGTCTGTTGTGCTTTCTCAAAACCTTTTTCCAGATCGTTGTAGATCCAATATCCACTTGATTCCACTTTCTCTCGATCCTGCCGAACTTTTTCTTCACGAGTTTGTGCAAAAGAAAATGAAGTCGACGTCATCAAGAGTAAAGCAAATATGAAAAACGTTCTCAACATGTTTCTGTTTCCTTGCACTGGCGAGTAGTAGAGAATGACAGATCCTCATTCTACCGGTTTTCAGAATTCGAGTGCAAATGAAAAGATACTTTATCACTGTGAAGATGATATTTCTCATCGCCTATCTTCATTTGAGTCCGAAATCAGAGAGGATCTCTAAATACATTACCCCCGATCTGAGTATTCAGACCGGGGGTAATGTGAACGTTCAGGCAATTACTTTTGTAACAACACCTGAACCAACAGTCTTGCCACCTTCACGGACGGCAAACCGATCTCCATCAACCAAAGCGACCGGGTGCTTGAGTGAAATACTCAACTTGACCCCATCACCAGGCAGCGCCATTTCAGCATTGCCGAGTACCATTGCCGTTCCAGTGATATCCGTCGTACGGAAAAAGAACTGTGGCGTATATCCATTAAAAAATGGTGTATGGCGACCACCCTCTTCCTTCTTCAATACATAAACTTCCGCTTCAAAGTTCTGATGCGAAGTGATCGAACCTGTGGCTGCCAGGACTTGACCACGCGACACTTCGTCGTAACGGGTCTTGCGCAACAGACAACCAACATTGTTGCCTGCATAACCTGTTTCCAGCACTTCACTGAAAGATTCGACTTGAGTGACGATATCGACTCGCGCCTGATTGGCCAAGCCGATGATCTCGACCGAGTCACCCGTTCGAATCATTCCTTTCTCAATTCTTCCCGTCACAACGGTTCCACGGCCCTCTATCATAAACACGTTCTCGATCGGCATCAAAAAAGGCTTGTCGATCATCCGTTCAGGATCGGGAATATAACTGTCTAAAGTATCGAGTAGCTGATTGATACATTCAGCAGCCTCTCCATCCACCGGATTGTCATGAGCAAGCTTTGCCGACCCATGGATGAATGGAATCTCGTCACCTGGGAAACCGTATCTGGTCAGCAATTCCCGGATTTCCATTTCTACCAATTCGATCAATTCCGGATCGTCAACCAAATCGCACTTGTTAAGGAAGACAACCAGATGAGGTACACCCACTTGTCGCGCTAAGAGTATATGCTCACGCGTTTGTGGCATAGGTCCATCCGCGGCTGAAACAAGCAACACCGCACCATCCATCTGAGCCGCACCGGTAATCATATTTTTGATGTAGTCGGCATGGCCAGGACAGTCAATGTGTGCATAAGTTCGACCATCGGTTTCATACTTGACGTGCGAAGCGATAATCGTCACGGTCTTGCTTTTGTCACGTACGATGCCACCCTTGGCGATGTCCTGATAAGACTTGATTTGTGCGAGACCTTTCTCTGCCTGGACTCGCAAAATCGCAGCCGTGAGTGTCGTTTTCCCATGGTCGATGTGTCCGATGGTTCCAACGTTGACATGAGTTTTCTGGGTCATTGCTCATTGCCCCCTTTCTAAAGAGGAGTTTGTTGCATTCACTGACCAACCTCAAAGGTGAGCAAGCCTCGGAGACCTTTTTGTGCCCGTGCAGCGCCAGAGCAGCAAATGCGACGAAAAAGTAGTTTCTGTGTAATTTGAATCAGTCATTCCATAAAAAAAGCCCGCCAGTTTTGAATCAGGCGGGCTTGGTGAATGATGATCTATTTCTTACAACTCATACACCGATCCCACCTCGTCTTTTGATGACGAGTCAAATTTAGATGCCGGTTTGAAGAAAAATATGAACATTACCATTTCCTATGAAGAACTTGTTGGAGAGCAGACACAGACGATCAAAACAGGTTCAGAAGTTTTTCTGAAATAAATGCATCTCCACAAAACAAGGATAGGGGTAGGAAGGATTCTAAAATCCTTCCTACCCCTATCCCAGACAGTGAATTTTCAAGAGTGACTTCAGAGAAGTGATTAGTCAGGAATCGAAGTCACCAGCTCTTCCGCGACCGCTTCAAGTACATCTGAAGAAATCAGAGGCAATTCGTCCGCATAGCCGACCAGCAACGCCAAATCGCAGAGACGGTTGATTTTGCGTGGGTTCCCTTGCGTCAATTCAAACAGAGTCTGAAAGGCATCGTCTTCAAAAATGGGTTCATTTCGACCGGCCACTTCCAGTCGATGCTCGACATAGCCGCGTGTATCTTCGATAGAAAATGGTTTTAGAAGACAGCGAACTGCGATCCGGTCATCAAGTTGTGCAGACCGTTGCATATGACTTAAAAGAAGTTGGTCGCCTACTAGCAACAGAGTAAAGTCGATTTCAGATGTCTGTTGAAAATTCAAAAGCTGATGCAGTGTCTCAAAAATTCTCTGATCAACAATTAAATGAGCCTCATCAATGGCAATCACAGGCTTAAAGCCTTGTTCACAAAGTAATAGAAGCTGTCTGTGTAACGCCCGAATAATTCGATCTTTCCCGGGAGTGGTTGGCTCGATGTTGGCTTCTTCTGCACCCAACTCGACAGCAAGATACGAAATCAATTCAATCGGCGATAGCTGTGGAAAAACCAGATGCACAAAAGGCCGATTCACTTCAGCCAATTGACTTTTCAATACGTGACACAAATAAGACTTACCAACTCCGGAACCACCAACAAGCAGGCCCGCTCCCTTGCTATTCTCAATGAGATATTGAAGCTTCAATGATCCTGCTTGATGTGGATGACTCTCGTAAAAAAAAGCGGTATCCATTTTTTCTTCAAAAGGACCACTCTGTAAGTTCCAGTAACTCTGATACATAAACTCTCATTCCCGAGTATTGTTAATACGAACGGCATCTAAACTAATACGTTTTATCTTCGATGATTATAACGACGAAACGAGCCATCCACGGGCAGGTCGTTCACTTCTTCTATCTCTCCAGTAAGCCAAGCGGCTGCCTGTTTGTCTTTTGCCTTGGTCCTCTCGTCACGTTGTGCTGAAGTGGAAACATATACGGGGTTTTCACCTGCAATGTGTTGGACTCGTCCCTGATTCTTCTGCTGACCAAACTCAAGCCCCACAGCATGGAAAATACCTGAACTATTCTGAGCTGCTCCTGAAGTCTGTTGGACAGAAACGGTCCTAATCACAGCTTTCGTAGAATTGCGGTCTGAAACCTCTGTTGTCTGCACTTCCGGTTCACGGATTGGCAATGAAGCGTCTAGACCAAACTGCATCAAAAGATCATCAGTGGCGCCTAATTGAGGTTCCAGATTCTCTGCTTCGGACGGAGCCGGCTTGGCCGATGTTTCTTCTTCTAAAGACTCAAAAAATGACATCAGAAGCATCATGGAAAAGATGCTTGCTAAAAGACCAACCGTAATCTTCTGTGTCTGATTCCAGCGGAAAACAAAAGCAAGGCGATTTTTAACCAGAGAGAAATCTGCTTTGAATAATTTCAGAAAGTATTTGTCAATGAAAGGTTTAAACCAACTCATCTCTCATTACATTGAGGGGTGAATATCTTTTTGACAGCAAATACGAGTTCAATCCCTGAATTCTTCGTATCTGAAAAACAGGACCGCTTTCGAAAGAGAAACTCGTTCTGTCGATAGACGGTAGGCGCCTTTCAATTATCGGTTACCAGGTGTATGAATCTTGACTATTTCACAGGCTTGGTAAAACAGGAAAACCTGCGAGAATACACCGTCTAATTTAAGCCTAAAACGTCGGCCATGGAATATAGTCCGGGATGTTGCGCAGCCAAATATTTGGCTGCCGCCAGAGCACCGTAGACATAACTATCCCGTGTGTGGCCGCGGACTGTTAAATCAATGGTTTCCCCCATCATGCCGAACACAATTGTATGTTCGCCTACATTATCACCAGTTCGTAATGCATGATAACCAATCTCACTGATCGGTCTGGCTCCCGGTCGACCTTGCCGACCATGCACATGATCAGTCTGGCCCATTTCTTCCGCAATGATCTCG
>JAJDEK010000056.1 GCA_029259875.1 Planctomycetaceae bacterium | reverse complement strand
AGCGCCTTCATACCCGGTCAATGACTTTCCAAACATTTGACTGAAAGCATCATCCAATTCAGAACGCAGGTTTGCAGAAAAAGGAAATCCTAATTTGTGAGTTCGTGTGCTTAACATGACTTTTGCTCCTTTAATGACATTTTACTTTTATCGTTTTCGAGACCCTTAAAGGATCTTTTCAACACAAGTTTGATACCAGGAGATATAGCACAGAACATGCCAAACATTACAAATCAAAAACAAAAAACTATAACTAATTACTACAATACAACTTAATAAAAATGACTTCCCATTAAAAACAATACCCTACACCCATGGAATCGCCATTTTGGCAGCAATGGCCACGCACCCAAAACTGCCGTTGTGGCAGCACCAGTCTTTTCATTAAAAAAACTCGCAGCAAATCAAAGGATTCACTGCGAGTCATTTTTAGTTCAGCGTTTACTAAATCTCAAAAACGCTTACGCGTTATAGTAGAGATCGAATTCGTAAGGATGAGGTCGCAGACGAATCGGATCCAACTCTTCAGTTCGCTTGTGATTGATAAAGGATTTGATCAGATCTTCACTGAAGACATCGCCGGCGGTTAAGAAGGCGTGGTCTTCTTCCAAAGCAACCAACGCCTCATCCAAAGACTTAGGAGCAACATTGGTTTCAGCCAACTCTTCTGGAGTCATGTCATAGATGTCACGATCCAGTGGCTCGCCGGGATCAGTCTTGTTCTGAATCCCATCAATCATGGCCATCATCAAAGCAGTAAAGCTGAGATAACCATTGGCAGTCGGGTCAGGACAACGGAACTCAACTCGTTTTGCCTTAGGGCTTCCAGAGTACATTGGAATTCGGCAAGAAGCAGATCGGTTACGCTGGCTCATCGCCAGTGTGACAGGAGCTTCAAAACCTGGTACCAAACGATGGAAGCTATTCGCGGTTGGGTTCGACAGAGCAATCAATGCACGGCCGTGTTTGAGAATTCCGCCAATCGCATGCAGAGCCAATTCGCTCATGCCGGCATAGCCATCGCCATACATCAAGGTATCTCCCCCTTTCCAGAGTGAGATATGAGTATGCATTCCAGAACCGTTGTCTTCAAAGACAGGCTTAGGCATAAATGTAACCGTTTTACCATTTCGTTTGGCTACGTTTTTGATCACATATTTGTACCACATGAATTGATCAGCCATCTGCATCAGCGGTGCAAATTCCATATCAATTTCGCACTGACCAGCAGTCGCCACTTCATGGTGGTGTGCTTCTACGATAATCCCCACATTTTGCAGTTCTTCAACCATTTCTGCACGCAAGTCGCCATAGCTATCAATGGGTGATACGGGGAAATATCCGCCTTTGTAACCGACTTTATGCCCGAGATTCGACTCTTCTGACTTACCTGTATTCCAGGCAGCTTCTGAAGAATCGATTTCGTACATCGCCCCTCTTTGATTTGAAAGGTAACGTACATCATCGAAGATAAAGAATTCTGGTTCTGGTCCAATAAAACAGGTATCGGCGATGCCTGTCTGCTTCAGATAGGCGAGTCCTTTTTTCACAACATTACGAGGATCTTTGTTGTAGTCCTCTTTAGTAATGGGATCAACAATATCAGCCAGCACGCTTACCGTAGGCAACTTGAAAAAAGGATCCATTTTTACGGTTGAAGGATCAGGCACGGCGAGCATGTCTGAACTATCAATTGGCTGCCAGCCACGAATTGAAGAACCGTCAAATCCGACGCCATCTTCAAAAGTACCCTCGTCCCAGGTACTGACGGGGTACGAACAATGCTGCCAGGTGCCAAAGATGTCGGTAAACTTCAGGTCTACCATTTTAGCGCCATTTTTTTCTGCAAAAGCAAAAAAGTCTTTGGGAGTCATCGCAAATTGCTCCTCTAAATATCTGAGGGAAACTGCAGGAATTGGGGTCCGTCATACCCTGTCCTGCGAAGAACCGATCATATCCACAATAAGTCTAAGCAAAGTTTGTAGCAGGTAGAGAAATCAATGCCCTACTACTGAAAAAGCAATCCATTGAAATTCGAAACCGCTCAGATTTCGAAACACTTTTCCCTTTACTTGTTTTGCGTGAGTCTTCTACAGATTTCGCAACCAACAACGTGATTTCAGAAACCCAACTCACTATTCCCTGGTCACTTAAATTCATCGTGATTTTAAGTAGATCGGTTGGAAAAAAGCGATTGCAGGAATTCGCAACCATACCGAAACCCATAGGTACAAGCACAAGAGACAAACACATGATGTTGACGGAACCTTCAGGTGATGTATCTTGTTCGCTTAGCAAACCACCGTAACCAATCAATGCATAGAAATCTACTGTCAGACACCTGTCTCTTAAAAATCGGTGCTGGATTTGAGAGTCTATAACTCCTGATCAGCAAATAGAATTTGCGGTTTTTAATGATTGCCAAATTTAGCGAAACCGAACTACCCCACCCAAGTAAGAACGCTCAATTACTAAACAAAATTTAGCAATTCAAAGAATTGCGTCCTACTCCGATATTTTGAACGACCATTTCGGTCAGTAACTTAAATTGTAATCAAAGCTTTCATCTCCCTCACTGCCTGTTCCATACCCACTAAAACAGCACGGGAAACAATACTGTGCCCAATGTTTAACTCACTCACATTAGGTATCGAGGCAATTTTTGTGACATTGCGATATGTCAACCCGTGCCCCATATGCAGTTTTAATCCCTGTTGAATGGAAAATTCGGAGGCTTTGACGAGTGTCTCATATTCTGCCTGCTGGTCATCTGCCGAAGTCGCATCAGCGTAACGGCCTGTATGTAACTCGACTCCTTGCACTCCCAGATTTTTTGCAGCAGCGATTTGGTCCACATCAGGATCAATAAAAATGCTAACTTCAATGCCTGCCGGTTGAAGCTGATCAATACAACGCACGATTCGGTCTGAATTCGTAATGACATCCAGACCTCCTTCCGTCGTCAATTCCTCTCTTTTTTCTGGAACCAACGAAACCTGATCGGGCTGTACATCCAAAGCAATTCCAGTCATTTCGGCTTCCGCTGCCATTTCCAGGTTTAACTTGACCTGTACCGTTTTCTTCATGGTATAGAGATCGTGATCCTGAATATGCCGCCGGTCTTCCCGCAGATGCAAAGTAATCCCATCGGCGCCACCCAATTCCGCCAGAACCCCTGCCCAGACTGGATCTGGTTCATAAGTTAAACGAGCCTGGCGAACAGTAGCAACATGATCAATATTCACGCCTAGTGCTGGCATAGTTGACTGGCTTTCTAATTACAGCAAATGACAGATTGGTTTAAGAGTATCAGGTTCTACGACAATTAGAATCTGAACCTGCCTGCAGTATCGACAAGCAAGCACAAAAATAGTTCTCCGAAATTTAAAAAACAACCACACTATATTATTCGTTTTTCAGAGAATAGCCAGAAACGGAATCCCAGAATCTACAGGGATCTAAGCAATTCGCTGACAAAATTCAACCTTTTTGTCGCAATGGGGACTGACTGACGAATTCCTTAGGAATCACCTCCCTGATTTTAGTTCCTATTTGATTCTTTACACCGCTTCAGCAGCGAGATTCTTATGTTTAACAATAAATCCAGCAACTTTTATGAATATTTTGCACTCGCATTCTGTCGAAATCTTCGAAAACTATTTCAAAAGCAACCTGAAAAATCAAGATATCGTCGAAGTTCCTCTCTCCCATATTCAATTGCACAAACTGAAACTCTAGAACCCAGGCAATTACTGGCTGCTGACGATTTAACAGACCTAGGCGATGATTTTGATGATGCGGCTACAATCGCAGATTGGCAGAGAATCAATCAAACAGAAGGCTGGAACGCTGACCAGCTTGAAACCTGGGACATCAATAACACACAAGCAGGCAGAATGGTCCTCACCCCTAACACAACAACCTGGTTTGAATCATATCGGGGTCCCTTGGTTTTTAAAGAGATCACAGGAGACTTCGTTATTTCAACCCAGGTCAATATCTCGGACCGGGACGATATCGGTGACAGCGATTCGAATGATATTCCCAATGGTTCCGCCTTTTCACTAGCGGGATTAATGATTCGCACTCCGAGAGACATCGAAAACCCGACTGTAGACTGGACGCCAGGGACATTAGAAGATGACGGAACAAATAATGGTGAGAACTACATCTTTCTTTCTCTGGGCTATGGAAACTCCGGAAACCAGTTTCAAATGGAAACGAAAACAACTCGAAATAGCCGTTCGTCTTTAGTTCTACAAGACCGAGGTGACAATTCTATGATCAACCTCCAAATCGCACGAATCGGTGAAACCGTTTTCACACTCTATCAAATTCCGGGCGAAGAATGGGTTCTCAATAATCGCTATCATAGGCCAGACTTGCCTGAAACACTCCAGGCGGGCATGGTCGCCTATGCCGACTGGGGCAAAGTCAGTGACTATGATCCTTTTTACCATAACAACAACGTACTCCAACCCGGAGGCTTAGACCCAACTCCCTTTGAGTTCTTCGAACCTGATATTGTTGCGGGTTTTGAATATATTCAGTTTGATCGCCCTGAAATACCAGAACACCTTCAGAGCATCGACTTGCGCACTCAAACGACGAATTTACAAATGCTTAACTTTTTGGGTGCCAATGTGAACTCGCCCATTATTCTGGACCAGAACACATCTCCTCCGATGCAAGTAGGAATGAATCTGGAGGGAATCGCAGACTGGAGTTCTGCCTGGACGTTTACGGATATGGCTCACACGATGCGTACCTGGAACAGTGTGCCTCTGAATCTATCTACATTCGAGTCCCAGTGGGGGTCGACTTTGTTTGACATTGAATTGGATGAACACGGTTGGCCGACACGAACCTATCAAACCGTTAATGAAGCAGGACAAACTATCATTCAACAGTATGTTGCCCCGATTTTGACAGGAAACGTCAATCCAGCAGGTATCTATAGGGCAGAATGGGATGGTGAAGCAACAGTCCTGCTCCCAGGAGTGATTGAGCAGGGTACCACAGCCGAAGGACGTAATTACGCGGTCCTGGATCTGGTAGAAAATCAGGACATCTTACTTACCATCCGTGATATTGACCCCACTAATCACTTCCGGAATTTTAATCTCTGGATGCCCGAGTATAACGGTCAAAGTTTTGTGGACCAAGATTGGCAACCCGGTGATAGTTTTTCTCCATTCCACCCTTTATTTCTTGAACGTCTGGCCCCTTTTCAAGCTCTCCGGTTCATGGATTGGATGGAAACCAATGAAACCGACGTCGTTACCTGGGATGATCGTGCACGATTGGAAGACGCCACATACCATGGTGGCAACGATCCCAATGATTTTCATAACGGCATTGCTCCGGAGTATATGGTTGAACTCTCAAACACTCTGGATGCGAACCCCTGGTTTAATATGCCTCATCAGGCAAATGATGAATACG
>JAJDEK010000550.1 GCA_029259875.1 Planctomycetaceae bacterium | reverse complement strand
ATTACTGATGACTTCAACCCCAATCACGCGCATCAACATGGAATCATGTTTTCGTGGCGAAAAATTTTGTTCGATGGGAGAAAGAATAATGGCTGGGACCAGAAGTCGCAATTAGGCAAAGTAGAGCATAACAAGGTCAACTCTTTTACAGGCGGGCCCGTTTTTGGGTCGTTTACCACAACCATTGATCACATTGATCTGACGAAAAAAGAAGGCCCTGTGACCATGCTGAAAGAAACCTGGCAGGTTCGCGTTTTTGATTTGGAAGATCAATTTCTATTTGACATCAATTCCGTGCAAAACTGTGCCACAGACAAGCCAGTCACCATTGAGAAGGTTCACTATGGCGGGATGACGATTCGCGGACACGCAGACTGGCATGACAATCATCAATATAATTATCTGACAAGCGAAGGCAAAAATAAAGAAAACGGAAATCAATCGCGGCCGCATTGGGTGGAAATGTATGGTCCGTTGGCTGGTGAAACAGCCGGTGTGACGATTTTAAGTCACCCGGGCAATTTCCGGTTTCCTCAGCCGGTCAGACTGCACCCCAGCATGCCTTATTTTTGTTTTGCCGTCGCCGCGGTTGATGCTTTTACGATTGAGCCGGGAAAGCCGTATCTCTCACGCTATCGTTATTATGTGCATGATGGAAAACCGAGTGCGAAAGTAGATCAGCACTTATGGGAAGACTATGCACACCATCCAACAGTAAAAATGATTGCAGAATAGTCATTGGTTTGATGACTATAACTCGATGTCTATTTGATTGATTCAATCATTTTCACGATTTCTTCTTCGTTATATTCATCGGATTGAATCTGTAGCATCAAGAAAGCCGGACCACCTTTACCAGGGAAAACGCCTGTTACCTGATGGAATTCCTTCGCATCTTGATCGGTTCCCTCAGCAAAAGTGAAGTTGAGTTTTTTACCTTTGATTGTGAATTCGCGTTGCTCCTCTTTTGTGATATCGAGCTGGCGTTGATTCTGATTTTGATTTTGATTATTCAGGCTATTGCGGAACTCTTTCTCCATATCAATCATACCATCGTCGGGAACAGTCAGACTCATTAAGATCAACATTCCCTGTTTTGACGTTGGTTCGAACATGGCCATTTTCATGCCTTTGCCAATGACACTAAACGTGACCCCCGCTTGGGGTTTGAAGGTATCAGGAATCGTAATATCTGTGATTTCGTTTTGGATGGCGATGATCTCTGCTTTTTTCTCCGTCACCTTCATTTTAAAATCCATGTTTTTGGCGGCATAAAACAGACCACCACAGCATAGAAGCAGGCAGATTGACCCGATCCCAAGCATTATCAATAATACTTTTACACCCTTGCTCATTCCTGGTTTGGGCTGGGCTGAGAATTCTTCTGATTGTGAGTCATTATCTTCTGAGTAAAAGTTATCGTTTGACATCGGTGGATATAGCCTTTCCCAAGCATGCAGATCATTTTGAGTATTCAGAAACGGTGTACTCATCAATAGGGAGTACACCGCGAGAATCTCACACAGAACAGAGCAAGTTTATAAAGAATCAGCTTAAGAAACGAGCGAAATATAAAAGCGGATCACAAAAATTTGAGAATTATGACCAATCTTCTTCTTGTTGGGTGGTCTTTTGGCGTTCTTCTTCACGCCATTGCTTTTGTAGTTTTCTTCTTTCGCGTTTACTGAGCCCTTTTAGCAATTCCGGATCATGTGCTGAGTCAACACGGATCTTCTTTTCCTCAGCCTGCGGCTGCTGCTTTTCTGCTGATTGGGTTGGAACCGCTTTTTTGTGTGAACGAGAGGCTGGTTTCTTCTCTTTTGCAGGACTTGTCACCTCACTGACGACGTCAGAAGTTGGCGTTGATTTGCTTCGTGTAGCACGTTTTGTTGGTTTAGATGGCTTGAGATCAGTAGAAGCTGCTTTTGTTTCTTCTTCTATTATTTGGAGGGCTAGTTTTTCTTTATGTTTGATTGCTTTCGCAACTTGTTTGGCTTTTCGCTTAATACGACGACGATGGAGATAGCTTGCAAACAGCTGCTTGGATCGAGAGGGAACTTTCTCCGGAAGATCAATTGATTGGTAAAGCAAATGATGCGTATGTAATAAGAGGCTGGTAAACAAGCTCCAATGCGCAAAATAGAGGATGCCTGCTCCAATCAAATGATGATGCGTTTCCCAGGGAATCAGGTTTCCCGTTAGCATCAAAGTCAGACTGGCTACGTAAGCGGCAACAGCAATAATGGTAAAATTCAGGCCCGCACGGTCTCCCCGCATTTCAAGATACGCCATCAGTGAAACGCTAAATCCAATGCCCAGTGCAGGAATCAACCAGGCTAGAAGTTGAGTGTGTGGTCCCCAATCAAACAGTCTCAATTCAATGACGCTATCTGCCCAGATTTGATGTAATTGAGTAGTGGTGCAGAGTGCAAATAGGAAGACACCCCCGGCAACCCACTTCCACAGACGATGTCTTCCTGAGAAATCATGCAGACTTTGTGTACGCAGTACCGCGATCAAGAGAGCGAACTGCCCAGACACAAAAAGTAAGGCTCCCGTCATAAATTGCGACAGTGGACTGTGTTCCAGTGACAGAAAACCAGACAGAGCAGAGTCGGAAGCAGCAAATTCGGGTCGATAAATGTCGGCAGCAATTAAACCAGAAAAACACAAAAAGATCGGTAGGTAATAGAGAGACAGCTTCCACCGTTTGGGAAAGATCAGTGTGCGCAATGGAAATTGACCCGCTGCAAAACGATGCGTTCGCGCAATGTTTTGTGATGCAGATTCATCACTTGAATCATCGAGAGATTCTAATGATTCCGACGCTATTCTTCGACGTCGGCGTTCATCCATAGAACGGGAGCCAGCGAATCCAGTAGACATTGAAACTCTATTTGATCCTTCAACGAGATCTTTGTCGTCAATTCAATCTTACGGAAAATGATGGGGAGCAGACGCCTTCCGATCTCAGCATCCATACTGAGGTGAATTTCGAATGTGACCTTTTTAAAAGGGACTTTCTTCTTCTCTCATCGGTAAGAAGAGATTTCCCACACGAGTCTGGATCTACATTTTGCTTTGACTGCCGGAAGGCACGTTTGCTTCGTTTCCTGCATTTGGATTAACAAGTAAAGATTCGGTAACTGTTAATCTCACGTTAAAATAGTTATGTGTCCCATGTTTTCTAGTTTATTGGCGGTTGCTATTTTAGAATAAGAACAGAAGCATGCTATGTTAATTTATTCTAACTGTTTTGATATAAAAGGTTTAAGATTATTTCATCTTCACCAGACCAATGAGTCCTCTCTTAGTGGTGCAATGCCTATAATAGGGTTTTAAAAACGGGCCTCTACAAATTCGAGTAACTGGAGTGTTGTTGAATGTATGTAAAATGGAAAACGTCTCTAGCGTTGATTTCAATCTTGTTTCCGATGACTTTGCTTTCCGCTGCAGAGATCCCGGTATCGGCAATTTCCTCTGACGCTAGCATTGTGATTCAGCTCAAACAGCCAAAAGCAATGTCACAAAAAATTGTGAGTTTAATAAATCAAGTTGATGAGAATCTCTCTGGAGTCATTGGCTTGAATTTGCGAACGTTTTTAGGGCGTTCTATTTCGAACCCGAATCTTGCGGGAGTCGATAGCTCACGTAACATGTGTGTAGGTGTGTTTCTGAGTCAGTCAAAACAACCCGGATTTCTCTATGTGATTCCCGTGAGCGATGAAAAAGCGTTCAAAGAGGCGCTTGGCGAGAAATATCACAGTGCAATACATGAAAAATGGTTGCTTTACAGTAGCGATCAAGCGCTCGTCGATCAGGCCGTTGAATTGTTAAAAGGCGATAAGCAGACCTTTCAGAATCTAATGAGTCCACGATCACGTGATCTCTTCGCCAAAGGAGATTTATCGGTATATGTAAATTCTGAAAAGTTAGTACAGATCTACCAGCCGCAGTTGGAACAGGCAGGTCAGAAGGTCGATGTGACTCTCAATCGACTTTCTGAAACAGTGAATGCGGCACCGGGTGTGAATATGAAGCCAATCATGTCGATCTATTCGGCACTGGCAAAAGGGGCGTTGCAAGCGGTTCAAGATTCGAAAAGTTACACAACAGCACTCAATGTGGGAAGTGGTGGTGTAGGGCTGGAGAGTCTGTTTGAAGTCAAAGAAGACTCAGTGACGGATCAATTATTTCAAAAGAATCCACCACAGGGATTTGAACAGCTAGGAAAATTTCCCGCAAATCAGTTAGCGTATTTTGCTGGTGCTGGAAATACTGACGCGCTCATCACATGGGGGATGAATTTTACCGCTCAGATGTTTGATGAAACAAAACCGAACGTCGAAGCCAAGACGAAATTTGAGACGATTGTCAAAGAAATTCACAAATTGAAATTTGGCAGCTATTACTTTTCTTTTGAATTAGGGAAGCTTTCGGAAGGCGTTCTGAATGCCTATGCGATTTCGGAAGTGGAACCTTCTCAAAAGATGCGGGATTATACGCGCGAGATGATGTCTCTGATGCAGAATATTTCGATACCTGGGTTGAAGCAGCAGATTACATTTTCACCAGATGAGGAAAAGATCGGCGATGAAGCCGTTGATCTGACGGTCATCAAGCAAGAAGTAGATCCCAAATCCGACCCATTACAGATTCAGAAGCGGATGCTGGAGGTACTTTATGGTCCGGATGGCATTACAAATCGTATGGCATATCCCAAAGGAAAAGTGCTACAGGTGATGGGGACGACTGCTTCCATGAAAAAATTTCTGGACGCACTCAATGCATCAGACGATTCCAAGCAGATCTCACAAAATCAACCAACCTTTAAGGATGCCCGCAAGCAGGGGCTCAGTAAGGCAAATATCTTAGCCATGCTTGATCTGCCGATGGGGATTGCAAAAGGCTATAACATCTTCGCAGAGAGTCGGCAAAAAGAAGGACCATTTTCGGAGGAGCTGATGAAGCAACAGGGGATTTCGGCCTCTTATCTGACTTTCAGCTTATCCACCGGAAAACAGTCCATGGAGACCAAAACTTACATTCCGGTTCAGAATTTGAAGAGCGGGTTCAAAATATTTACCGTCATTTCCACTCAAAGATAAAGAATTGACTATCGATTCATCAAAAATAGCTTAAAATAGGTTCAATTTATCGATACTGTTTGTCAGAGAGATAAGTGGCATGATATAATGGGTTTACGTTGAATATGGTGGGTGTGAATTCACCTAAATCAACCGGTTTAACCAATGAAATCTTAAAACATCTCTTGAAATAATCGACATTTTACCGAAAACTGTCAAAGATATGCGAACCAAACCCATGTTCGGTTTGTCTAGCTGGTATGGAGAGGTTCTTTACCTGTAAGGTTGGGAATCTTAAAATCGTTTTTTAGTAAACGGAGTGGATCCGTTTTTTTTCACGAGGCCAAGAGCCTCACTTTTTTTAGTCTCTTTCTCTGCGGTTTAACGCAGGAGGTGCGCTGATGATTTTTTCTAAACAGAATCGTCGTTTCGTCGTCAAAGCAATTAACAACAACGCGTGTGTGAAAACATCAGTTGTCGTGAAAGCCATCGATGCCGTCCGTGCAGCCCTCCTAACAGATTCGTTAAGCCCTCTAGGTAGAGAACGATTGTCGGAATCCGGTGGTATGCCGGGGACCCCCTCGATGAGTTGGCATTGTTGTCAACATCAACAATCATCGATGCATCTGCTTTATGAAATGTATATGCAGATAACGGGTACCAAGACCACCATAACGGGAACTGCTTCATAAGCAGCTCCAGTTCCCTGCTTTTTAGCAGAAAATCGTTTACTCAAAGTGTTTGGTTAAAACCTAAGCAAAGTTTTAACTGAACCGCCATGTTTGATGGCGAGAGCTTCGAATGGGTCACCTGTATTACTGGTAGAAAGATTTCGTCTCTTTCTCTGGTTAAACAAGTTGACTCGAACGTTGGGTAGTTCTCACTCAGAGCATGATGAGCACAAGCACTTTGAACAGCCTTGAATTTAAAGTCCTTGATCCAGGATAGAGAAGAGATATTACAATGGAAGATTCACAGTTAGTACAATTAGTTTTAGCTGCTCAGGGTGGTGACCGAGACGCATTCGGTTCGCTTGTTGTTCAATTTGAGTCGACTGTATATGCAATTGTCATGAAGCGACTACGAAATCACGCTGAGGCGAGCGAAGTCACTCAGGATGTTTTCATTCAGGCGATGCGGAAGCTGTCTCAGTTGAATGCACCCGAGCGATTTGGCGGATGGTTGCGGCAGATTGCCGCTCGGATGTCAATCAACCGAGCTGTTCGTCGGCCTAACGAGTGCATTCAGAGTCCAGATACAATTGTTGTTCTGGATAATGAACCAGAAAGTCCGTTGGATAAGTTGCTGGAAAGCGAACGGGCTACCGAATTGCGAGGAAGCCTGGAACAGCTGGGTGAAGTCGACCGCGAAACACTGATCTCATTTTACTTTAAAGGACAGTCTTTGAAGGAAATGAGTCACGAATTTGATCGGCCTATTGGAACGATCAAGCGTCGACTGCA
>JAJDEK010000549.1 GCA_029259875.1 Planctomycetaceae bacterium | reverse complement strand
ACAATTGGAAAAAAAACAATTAACCTTGCCGCTAGAAATGCACATAACCGTAGTCCTGTCGAAATCACTATAAATATTCTTTGCGAAAAGATTTTAGTACCTGAACAGATCCTCGAGAGTAGTGAGCTTCAAATATTCAGCCGAAATTCGAACGCTCAGATCTATTGGGAAGATATTAAACGGTTCACACCATCTGCTGCTTTGTTATGGATTGATCGCAAGCTCTTCGATAAATCCAGGTCGATCTCTGTGCTTGGACTGTCTATAAATGAAGATAGTGCAAAATTAGCAGCACCTCTTCTCATACTTGGCGTCATGCTAGGGTTTATTTCTCATCTATCGAATGCTGTGAAGTTGGAACAAATATCTGACAAAATTGATAATAGTTTTCCTTGGATTGCTCTTTTTTCTGACAACTCGAGTAAGTTTTTAACTTTTGGCTCGACGTCCGTTTTTCCTATCATATCACTAATCTGGTTGCTATCTCGATCCTTTGTTGATACGTCATCAATAACATTGTGGTTTTCTACTATCGTTATATGTATTGTGTTCTTGGTGTCACTTAAAGCTTGCTATCTAATTAAGGTCCTTTCTCGCCGTCTGCAAGCTCGGGCACAACAATTCAATCCTGAGTTCGTCGCCAAACCAAACTGACTTGCTTTAAAATCATGGATAGGCACTAAATATTCATCCCTGGCATGGTAGCTCCACTTTCTGTATAAATAAAATTTGGTGAAAAATTGATCCATCGAGTGTAAAACTACGTTGAATTAGGTATCTCATTACCTATGTTTCGCTCTCAGTTGTAGGCAACCAGGATGACCATCAAAGTAAGCTGTGACATATGTGCAAAGAAGTATCGAGTTCGCGATGAAGCAGCTGGTAAGCGCATGCGTTGTAAAGAGTGTGGTGAAACGATCACAATTCCGGAGCCAGAAATAGATCATGATGACGATGATTTTTCCAAGCTGTTGGACGATGCCGTTGAACTAGAGTCGAAGTCAAAATCTATCCCACGGGTTGTCCGAAAGCCGATGGTTAAGGCAGAAAAATATCAGGGAGACGAAGATGGACCTGTCACTCGAAAAAAAACGAATAACTATGTACAAGATTTGAAAGAAACATTCCTCTTTCTGTTAGATCCCGCGAATCTGTTCACGTTTGTTTTTATCTGGATACTACTCTGTTTACGAGATCTGGTGCTACCATATGGAGGGCGACTTGGCTTTTTCGGGTATATCATCATCTTGGGGTGGTATAGTAATTATCGATTTAGCGTGATCTACGAAGCGACGTCCGGACGAAAAGAACTCCCCGAGCTGAGCCCGGAAGAAGGCTATTTCATTCCAATGCTCAAATGGGCGGGGACCTGGCTGCTAGTCCATTTACCAGCTTATCTTTATTTGGGATTCGCGATTTACTTCTATGTGGAAGACATGGCTGGGGGAGGCATACCAAATCTCATTCCTCAGGAACTTGCAGAGTTCTTACCGCTTTTTCATCTTGGTATGTTTATCTTTTTGTATTGTGCGGGACTGTTTTTCTGGCCAATTCTTGCTTTGTGCGTTGCCGTTGGCGGATTTGAAACTGTATTCCGTATCGATTTAATGATCGTGACAATCTTCCGTTCAATGGCGGCTTATTTCTTTACGGCAGGTGCTATTTTTATCACGGCAATGGTCCAGATATTTATTACGATTACTGCGATGCAACTTGGTGTCGTGGGAATTATGTTTATGATAGGCCTAATTCTTTATCTGGAAATAGTCGCGCTGCGCATGATAGGCCTTTATTACCACCATTTCAAAAAACGCTTCGCTTGGCATTGGGGATGATTAACTGTTTGAGTCAAACTCAGACTTATTTTTCATGAATTGTCTGAATGACTTTATCAAAAGTGGGACGCATTATTTCAAATAACCCCTCATCACAAAGACAAATCAGATTGAATTGAACTCTACCTGTGAGCAATGTAACACGGTAGCCTTTTTGTTTTCCGCCAAACATAGTTTTGGTGGTAAAGATGGATGAGCACGTGTCCCCCATTTTGGTTTTGAATAATTGATGTGCCCCAATTTCTTCATAGTTTGGGTAATCATCGGAAAATTTGATTTTCATTAAACGATGAATATCCACAACAGGTGGTTCAATTTCGTCAGCATCAGCGCCTTGTGTCATAGAGATACCAGCACCTCCCAAGGCTGCTCCGGTCATGTTTCCTCGGATTGATATTTTTGTACTTTCATCGGGAGAAAGAAATTGTGCCCAGCTTTGAACGCCCCCTTTCCCTCCACCACTTTTTTCAGTCCATCCTTCTGGGTATTCACAACCGAAATTACCAACTTCTGGTTCAAATTTAGCAAACTTAATCGGTGCTGCTACTTTACTCTTAGCTGTTGCACCAGTATTCAGTGAACTTCCCATTGAATAGACAAAGTAGATCAGCCCTGCAGTGACTAAGAAGCCCAGAAAACTTCCACCGATCAACAGCGGAAGAGGTATTTTTGCGTCGGATCCTTTTGCGGATTTTGTTTTTTTTGAAGAAGGATCTTTTGCACCACTTTTTGAACTCGAGGAACCTTTACGTTTTTTTAACCGTCGCGCCCGGATCTTTTCTGGATCGTAAGCATTATCCTCGCTACTTTCTAGATCCTCAGCTTGAGTCCTACGAGGTGATTTGGCTTTCTTTTGGACATCTGCCTTAAGTACAAAAGGGTTTTCACAACTTCGACAATTGACTTTTTTGCCGAGCATTTTAGAGCTTTTAAGTTTGACTTTTGTCTGACAGTGAGGGCAAGTGACTATTAGTCCTGACACGACTATTTTACTCCCGGTTATCCAATATTAATGTGGTTATATCTAAATCTTCCAGAGGATTAGAGGAAGGATTCTACATAGGGGCCCGTTGATACTTCTTTACCAAAGGATAATTAATATTGTTATACATAAAGTGATAAAAACACAATACATAGAGAAAATCAATTATGAAATTCACATTTCTAAATCTCAGTATCATGGTCGAGCAGAACAGTGTTAGGCAAGATCTAACAATAATTTCAAAAAAGGGAAACAAAATAGGAGCGCTAAGGGATCAATAGGATAACAAAGCCCGTTAATTGGTGTGTGTTTCTGGCGCGACAACACCGATTTGATGGGCTTTGTTTTTAAATAAATTACCTAACTTGGAATCTAGGGTAATTGAGCATTGTTGAAGCGAGTCTACTATGAAAAAGAACATGGGGATTTAGAAATAAATAAGAAAAATCAAAATGCAAGAGTCGATTCCATTTGGTCTAGTTGACATCGATGATGGTTTATGTCATAATAGAAGCGATACTTAACCTTGACGACTAAATCCATTATTTCAGGACACTCCAATGCGTTCGAAAATTCAAAAGTTCCTGCAATCGCATATTCTGTTTCTCCTTCTGGGGTCATGCTTCTATACACAGGGCACTCTCACAGCCGCTGAAACCGCATTTTCTTTTGGATTTGCAAAAACAGAAATTACTCCCGAAGTTCCATTGAGGCTTTCGGGGTATGGTAATCGTGCCGTTGTCTATGAAGGCATTGATGAGCCCCTTTATATTCGAGCAGTTGCCATAAAATCCTCAGACAGAAAAATCTATTCGCTGGTCTCCATTGATTCAATTGGCTTTGCAGGGAGTTTTATTGAACGAGTTGCCGGACAGGTAAAAAAAGAATACGGAATGACTCGTGAACAATTAGTGGTTTATAGTACCCACTCCCATACCGCTCCTCACCCGGTCGAAGGCTTATCGAATATTTTTTCGACTTCGATGACGAGCGACGAAAAGCAGGCATCGCAAAAATATTGGGACTTGATAGAAACACAAATCGTACAAACAATTGGAAGAGCCATACAGGACCTTCGTCCGGGAAAAATGTCGGTCAGCTCAGGTAAAGTCGGTTTTGCTCAAAACCGTCGTGTCTTGAAAAATGGAAAGTGGACCGGGTTTGGAGTCAATCCGAAAGGCCCCGTTGATCATAGTCTGCCATTAATCAAGATTACGGATGAAGCAGGAAAGCTACGAGGTTTGGTGTTTAATTATGCCTGTCACTGTACGACTTTTGGCAGCGATTATAATCGGCTCAATGGTGATTGGGCTGGCTATGCAGCAAAATACATTGAAGAACAACATGGTGATATCACTGCAATTTGTACTATTGGTTGTGGTGCGGATCAAAATCCCATACGAGGCAATAAGAACATTGCAAAAGATCTGGCCATCGGTCATGGGCGTGCAATTGCCGTGGAAGTTTCTCGACTTTTGAAACAATCAATGCAGGAGATAAATTCCAAGATGAAGACATCCTATGGCGTTGCTAACCTTCCCATTGATCGTCCCACGGAAGCAGAGTTGAAAAACGCACTGGGAAATAAACGAGAGCAAGTCAAAAAACATGCAGAGAATATGCTGGCGATTTATAAGCAAAAAGGACATCTTCCTGAAACCTACCCTGCTCCAGTACAAGTCTGGAAATTTGGTAATCAGTTAACCATGATCTTTCTGGGGGGAGAAGTCGTCGTCGATTATGCACTTCGTCTAAAGAAAGAAATCAAAAGTGAGCTGGTTTGGGTCACCGCTTATGCGAATGATATCTTTGGTTATGTAGCCTCGGAACGCATGCGAGCCGAAGGTGGGTATGAATATGATTTTTCGATGATCTATTACAATCAACCCGGTCCCTGGGCGAAAGGCACCGAAGAAATTCTGATGCGTCGAATTCATGAACTGGTGAAAGAGGCTCATTAATTCTTGAACTGCGGTCTGCCCCCTTTGAGTTTTAACAAACTGGCTAATTGCATGCGAAAGTATATCATGTTGTATCAAAGAGAAATGTTGAATTCTATTAGTTGCTGTTATCTACTCCTATGCATGTTGGGTTACAGTTATGGAAAAGCAGAAGCCGCCGATTGGCCGATGTGGCGAGGCAATGTCGAACGGACGGCTGTGACGTCAGAAGTGCTGCCCGAAAAATTATATCAAGGTTGGTCACGTAAGCTACCAGCTTACCAGGTTGCCTGGCCAAACGAAGAGCGCCTGCAGTTCGATTTAGCTTATGAACCAATATCCGTTGGTCAACATGTTCTAATTGGATCACCATTGGAGGGAAGTCTCACTTCTTATGATGTCAAAACTGGCGATCAAGTCTGGAAGTTTTATACCAACGGTCCGGTACGATTTGCTCCTAACGTCTCGGGTCAAAATGTTCTCTTTGGTTCTGATGATGGCTTTCTTTATTGTCTGAATCTTACTGATGGTGAATTGCGCTGGAAAATCAAAGGGACTCCCGATACTCATCAGGAACGCTGGCACCTGGGTAATGATCGATTAATTTCGTATTGGCCTATTCGAGGAGCTCCTGTTGTTAAAGAGGGAGTGGTTTTCTTTGGTGCCGGAATCTGGCCCTCCATGGGTACATATTTGAGTGCCGTTGATATCAAAACGGGAAAACGAAAATGGATTAACCAG
>JAJDEK010000548.1 GCA_029259875.1 Planctomycetaceae bacterium | reverse complement strand
CGCAGTTCATTTGAAGCCAGACGGATCTTCCTACACTACGACTAAAGAAGAATTCGTCACCGGTGCACCGCTGCCAATCACAGACGCCATCATTCATCCACAAGACGGCGCGATGTATTTCACCATCGGTGGTCGACGCGTGCAGTCGGGACTCTACCGAGTGACATATGTCGGAAAAGATTCGACCGACCCTGTTCAACCAAACACAGTGAATAACAAAGCAATGAATATCCGCCACAGTCTGGAAGCATTCCATGGCAAGCAGTCTCCGCAGGCGATCAGTGTCGCGTGGCCTTACCTGTCGGACGATGATCGGTTCATCCGATTTGCCGCTCGAACCGCTGTTGAGCATCAGCCAGTGGAAACTTGGTCCGAAAAGGCGCTGACAGAATCTGATCCTGCAAAACAGGTCGAAGCTTTACTGGCACTAGCACGCGTCACCGGCGTTTGTCCTCAACACCGTACAGACAAAACTCCTGCCGTCGATACCGCAATGCGGGACAGACTGCTTTTGGCGGTCGCGTCAATCGACTCAGCAAACCTTAAATTGCCGCAACAGTTGACGCTGCAGCGGACAACGCAGGTGATACTAAACCGGTTCGGTCGACCGGATGACACGATCGTTCAGAAGTTACTTGCTAGCTTTGACCCACTGTTTCCTGCGAAGTCTGCCGAAATGAACTGGTTGTTATGCGAAACGCTCGCATGGCTTCAGTCACCGACTGTCGCCGCCAAAGCGATCGCATTGATGGAATCTGCTCCGACTCAGGAAGAGCAAATGCAGTACGCACGATCCATTCGTATGTTGCAAGCAGGATGGACCACCGAACTACGCACTGCTTATTTCGAATGGTTCTTGAAAGCAGCCAACTACAAAGGAGGTGCGAGTTTCAATACCTTCATCAAATTCATTCGTGACGATGCAGTTGCATCACTGACCGATTCTGAGAAGGCATCGTTCGCAGAACTCCTGGCAAAGCAACCGGTGAAGAAGTCGGCCCTGGAGAACCTTGGTGAATATTTTGCCGGACGCAGCGAGACAAAGTGGACTCTTGAAGAGCTTTCTACTGCTGCTAAGACGGGACTGAAGAAAAGAGACTTCACCAATGGGCGCAAAATGTTTGCAGCAACTGGCTGTTATGCCTGTCATCGTTTTGAAAATCAAGGCGGTATGACTGGCCCCGACCTAACCTCCGCGGGCCGCAGATATTCTCCACATGACCTGTTGGACCAGATCGTCAACCCAAGCAAGGTTATCAATGAGCAGTTCTCCTCGATCACCGTTGTGACGGAAGAAGGGAAAGTTCACACCGGCGTGGTCGTCAACCTGGGTGGCGATTCGATGACCCTCAACACGGACCTGACCGATCCCAACAAACGAATCAAGATCGATCGCAAGGAAATTGAAGAAATGTTTGTATCAAAAACCTCAGCAATGCCCGTTGACTTGCTCAATCGAATGACCAAAGAAGAGATTCTCGACCTGGTCGCTTATATGATCAGTGCTGGTGATTCAAAGCATGAGTTCTTCGAGCATTAAACGCAGCCATGAGCAACTCGACAGATAATCCGAACAATGACACAAAACGACAACGATTAGGGAAACGGCGAAAGAAAGCAAAGACTCAAGCAAGTGACGGAACATAACACGAAGTATTTGCAAAGCAATGGTTCGAGTTATCCAATTCGTTCGCTTAATGTAGTCGTGAAATACTAAAGTCTTACGTGAAGGAAGATCGGAATACTAAGCCATATAGCTGATTTAAATCCAAGACACGTCAACTCATATTAGAAGAGAGTCGTCAGCGGCTTTGAATTTTCGAGTAGATGATAGGGGCGCTCTAACTTGTCGTAGGCCATCAAGTCATTGATGCCCATGGCGTGATAGACGGTATGTGTGATATCCGCCGGAGTAACCGGACTTTTGAGAGGATATTCGCCATAGCGGTCACTGGCACCAAACGTCTGGCCCCCCTGAATCCCGCCCCCAGCAAGCACATCGGTCAGACAGTGTGTCCAATGATCGCGGCCGGCTCCTGAAATTCCGCCGGAACGAGGATCACCAATCTTCGGCTTGCGCCCCATTTCGCTGGTAATCAAAACAAGCGTCTCATCAAGCAGGCCACGGGCAGCCAGATCTTCAATCAAAGCTGAATAGGCTCGGTCGAATTCCGGAAGAAGATTTTCTTTGAGACATTTGAAATTGTTACCGTGCGTGTCCCAACTTCCGGCACTTTTGCACTTCTTGCCAAGTCGATTGAGGTCGCCTTTCCAGAAGACAGTTACAAAGGGAACCCCAGCTTCGACTAGACGACGGGCAGCCAGCAAACTCATACCGTTGATGGTTTTACCATAACGTTCTAACATTGCAGGCTTTTCCTGCTGTAAGTCGAATGCGGAGGTTGACTCCGAGGAAAGCAGCAATGACAGGGCGCGCTCCTGATTTTGGTTCATTGCCGTGACATCGGCAAATCCATCAAACTGACGGCGGGCTGTATCGAGTTTTTCAAGGAGAGAGATCCGCTCGGTCAGTCGATCGGCTGTAATTGCACCTTCCAGAGAAAGTGCCGGCCCTCGGAGTTTGAGTGGTTCCTCACTGCTTCCGTGAATGTACATCGGATCGTGCTCTACACCCAGTCTCGCTGCAAACTGGCCCGGTCGAGTGTAGG
>JAJDEK010000547.1 GCA_029259875.1 Planctomycetaceae bacterium | reverse complement strand
GCCTTAATGTGGCGACAAGCGGCACAAGGGCATGCTTTACGTAACTCCGAAAAAGTGTAACGCTGTCGCTGACCATCATTCCATTCGATGAGCAACGCACTGTCTTCGACGAGTTTTAATTCCGTGAGGTACAAATCCATTCGACAGAATTCTTTCTAGCCTGTATCAAGGTTTATTGTAGCGTCTCCAGGGTCATTTGGACCAAGTTAATAAGACGGAAACCACTATAGTTATAATGCACGCGCTTTAGAAAATAATTTCGGCAAATACTCTCTGTTGTAATTTTATTCCCACAAGTTTGTAGTAACGGGTAAAGTCACTTATATTTTGCACGAATTTAGATATCGGAAACAGATCAAGTATATTATCAGAGTTTCAGATTTCAAAGTGACTTGCGACTGCGAAATTTAATAAACAATGCAGCGAGAATGACAATCACGATTAGTAAAAGATTCACCAAAACGAAAGTGAATCTAGTTGCATTCCCCTCTTCATTATTAGAAATGAGTTCAATGTTCTGGGCTAAACGATCATGTTCTTCCATTGAAATGATCTTGTTGGTATCACCGATCAGATCTTGCAAACTGACTTCTGCAGCAGCATAGGTTGTTACGCCTGAATCAGTATTAAGAAGCAATGTGCCTGTGGGGTAAGTTAATTGAAAATCTTCTTTCACAGGATTTTGATCAATGACCATGTTGGTCAATGAGTAATCCATTCTTGCTCCAGTGCTGCGGTCTTCTGGATTCACCCCATGCCAAGATCCTTTGCGAGGAAACCAAAAAGTTCCCCGCTTAGCAGCGAATTGTTCGTATTCAATATCTTTATAAGTCGAAAGTAGACCACGATCATCTCGTACTTCAATTTTGATGGGACGATAACCAAAGTTCGAATCGAGGGTTAGCTTCAAGCGAACTCCAACAGCCAGAGGATCATCTCCTTCTACGATGAGCAAATTGTTTGCTTGCTTAAGGACTTTGACATGCGCCGATTCCATTTTCAGAAACTCTGCAACACTGACAGGTTGCCCCAGTTCTAACCCGGTAACAAATAGTCCAAATATTTTTGGCGAATCGCTAATATTGAGAAATGGAGAAATCCGATGTCCAAATCCAGCACTTCCTTCATGTTGAGAATCATATGTCATATAGTATTCCCCATCAAAACTGGCTGCTTCAGTCCAGGAATTTCCAGAACGGGCGCGAAGAATTTTTTCCCAACCTGATTGAGCGACTGACCAGCGTAACAAGAGTGAATGATTTAATTTCCATTGCTCTTTAGAATCAGGAATCCACTCTTCACAGTTGTATTTGATCGAAAGGTCATCCCATGCTTGATTTTGCCTTTCCAGTTCTGAAGCAGCTTTCATCAGAATGGTGTTGTTCACCTCTGCCCCGTTAAGCAAAGAACAGAGGCTTACCAGATATAAACAAAACATGAATTGGATGAAGGATTTGTTTTTCATTAATCTTTCAGTTCTATTCTGATGCGAGTCTGAAACCAAAGAAACCCCTAGCTTAATAACGGCTTTACCACATCGCCATGCACGTCAGTCAGGCGGTAGTAGCGTCCCTGAAATTTATAGGTTAGTTTTTTATGATCAATCCCGAGGCAGTGTAAAATCGTGGCATTCAAATCATGAACGGGCAGGGGATTTTCGGTGATGTTATAGCTGAATTCGTCAGTTTGCCCATATGTCATCCCTGGCTTTATTCCCCCACCGGCGGCCCAGATTGAGAAACAACGCGGGTGATGATCACGACCGTAATTAGTGGCTGTCAGCGTACCCTGACAGTAAACGGTCCGACCAAATTCACCCGCCCATATCACAAGTGTATCATCCAGCATACCACGCTGTTTTAAATCGAGAATCAGTGCAGCAGTTGCTTGATCAGTTTCGCCTGCCAGTTGTTTAATTTTCGTAGGCAAGTTCAGATGATGATCCCAGCCACGATGATACAATTGGATAAATCGCACGCCTCGTTCTGCTAGACGCCGTGCCAACAAACAGTTGGCAGCGTATGTGCCCGGCTGTTTTGCTTTCTCGCCATACAATTCAAATGTTGCTGCAGATTCTTTGGAGAGATCCGCCAATGCAGGAACTGAAGTTTGCATGCGAAATGCAAGTTCGTATTGTGCAATCCGCGTTGCGATTTCAGGATCTCCCTTTTGCTCTAAAGACAAGCGGTTCAGTTCGCCTAAATCGTCAAGCATTTCACGACGAGCCTGTTTGTCAACGCCCGGCGGATTAGCAAGAAAGAGTACAGGATCGCTGGAACGACGAAACTTGACCCCCTGATGTTTTGTAGGCAGAAAGCCGCTCCCCCACAAGCGATCATATAACGGTTGGCCGCCCGCACCGGAAGTTAAGGCAACGAATGTAGGCAGGTCTTGATTCTCACTTCCCAAGCCGTACGAAATCCAAGATCCCATACTGGGGCGACCTGCTTGAATACTCCCTGTCTGCAAGAATGTGATTGCAGGATCATGATTGATCGCTTCGGTAAACATGGACTTCACAACACAAATATCATCTGCGATTTTCGCTGTATGTGGCAGAAGCTCACTCATCCAAGTACCACTTTTACCATGTTGCGCAAATTGAAACATGGATGCGGCGATGGGGAAACTTTTTTGGCTGGACGTCATACCCGTTAATCGCTGCCCACGGCGAATGGAATCGGGGAGTTCGGTTTTGTGATACTTTTTCAATTCTGGCTTATAATCAAATAAATCCATCTGCGAAGGGGCGCCCGACTGACTCAAGTAAATCACTCGTTTGGCACGTGCGGGGAAGTGTAGACCATTAGTACTTGCCTTCTGCTGGCCAGCTGCCCCCGCTTCTTGCAACAGAGTCGCCAAAGCAGCCAGCCCCACTCCTGCGGCATTCTTTTGTAGAAATGCTCGCCGGTTTACTTCCAGCTGTAATCCATCTAGTGAAATTTCCATTTGTTATTCCCTGTTGATCGTTTCATCCAGATTGAGAATCAGACTGGCGATAACGGTATATGCTGCATGTTCTGCAACGTCATATTGTTTTTGGGAACGTGATTCCCCTACAGACAAAAATTTCTTCGCGGCTGCTGAATCAGCCTGAAAGCGTTTCAAATAACGCGAATAGCCTTTGAGAAAAATTGCCATTTCGTGTTCTTGTGGCTCACGTGCCAAGACCAACCGCATCGCATACTGAATACGTTTGCCTGGTTTTTGAGCCTGCTGCTGTAGCATTCGTTCTGCCAACTTTCGCGCCGCTTCCACATACGTAACATCGTTCAACAATGCTAATGCCTGTAAGGGTGTATTGGTGCGTGATCGTTTCACAATACAAGTCTCGCGCGAAGGGGCATCGAATGTCGCCATCGCTGGTGGCGGTACCGTTCGTTTCCAATAGGTATACATGCTACGTCGAAAAAGATCGTCACCTGTTCCTGGTTGATATTCCTGACTAGCGATCTCCTTCCAAACACCCGTAGGTTGATACGGTTTGACTGAAGGACCGCCAATTTTCGTTCTTAGTAAACCCGCAGAGAACAACGCCTGATCGCGAATGATTTCCGCGTGCAAACGTAGTCGACTAGCACGGGCCAGCAAACGGTTCTCAGGATCAGATTGTTTTAACGTAGAAGAAATATGAGAAGACTGTCGATAAGTGGCAGAAGTAACAATGAGTCTCTGTAATTGTTTGACATTCCATCCGGAACGAATAAATTCTGTAGCCAACCAATCGAGCAGATCAGGATGCGTCGGCCAGTCACCCTGTGAACCGAAATCTTCTGCTGTCTTCACAAGCCCATTACCAAAAACCATTTGC
>JAJDEK010000546.1 GCA_029259875.1 Planctomycetaceae bacterium | reverse complement strand
GAGTCCTGCAATGACATTCGTTTGTAAATCAGGAGCGTCCACAGAAGCTTCATCGCCGACGTCCTGAAGTACCAGATAGGCATCCAGATAAACGGGAGTCACCTTAGAGTGCCAGGTCACTGCTCTATCAACACGACGGTCTTCGATAGTCTGATTAAATTCCGAATAGCCGAAGCGATCTTTGAATACAAAAACTGCGAGCTTTCCTTTCCAAAGTGGCTTCTGCTTTTCATTGAACAGTTTCCTTAATGCATCTGCTTGTGTTTCTGCCCATGCACTGATCTGCTTTAGTCGATCCGCACTGACGTTTCCATAAAAAATGAACTCATCAGTTTCTAATATTTCTGCCTTCTCTTTAGTCAGAGCCCGTTTCCAAATTGCCTCCGTACTTTCGCGTCGCAGATCAGCAAATTTTTCAGGTGAAAGTGTCGCTAACTCTGCCATCCGCTTTTCATCTTCGGTAGGCACCATCGCCCGCAGCGCGGCTTTCGCATCTTTACCGTCAAACTTGGCCCCTTCCGCAATCCAGGTTTTCAGCGATTGTGCATCTTTTCGTTTCAGCAATGCTTGCCCTTGAGGCATTTTGATTGGGTCCTGTAAACCAACCAGATGCCAAATGCGACTATCCTCCGGCTTACCCGGTATGATGACTTCACCACTCTCACCACCACGCAAGATATCTTCAAAGGTTACTATCGAAAATTCGCTCGCCGGATTGTTGCCGCTATGACAACGCAAACAAAAATCTAACATCCAGGGCGCGACATCTTCCATAAATGAAACTTTTTCATTGCCCGTCGCCATCACAACCTTGACTGGTTCTTTCTTTTTCTTGGTAGAAGCTCCGATAAGATCAGTGTCTTTTTCACCATCAAAGCGTGCCCCTTCCACAATCCAACGAGCAATTAACTGAATTTGATCGCGCCCCAAAGGTGCGCCATTTCGGGGCATGCGTTGATTGCCAGTTGCAAGTAATTTACGAATGATCAAACTGTTATTCGGGTTACCGGGAATCAACAAGATACCATTACGCCCCCCCCTTTTCATGTCGGCGAATGTATTCAATTTGAGATTGGAACTTGCACGCTGTGCACCATGGCAGTTCACACATCTTTCATTGATAATTGGAGCAATCTGAGTCTCGAAGCTGACCCCTTGGTTTGCTGCCACTTTCTTTCCGCCCCCCATCCCCTTCTCCAGGAGTTTGCGACGTAGCGCGATTAGTTTTTTTGTGCTCACGAGAATAGGATCTGTTTCGGCGAGCATCGCATCTGCGGCAAGTTGCTCTAGTTTCTTTTCTTCCGCATCAGTCGCTTCCTTGGCTTCGTCGTACTTTTTCTTTCGAATCAGCGCAGAAACCTTACCCAAGTTCTTTTTGATTGACGCCAGTTCTTTTCGCTGGGCAGATGTGAGTTTCGCGGCCTCTGCACTCTCCGCCAGCACTCCCAAACACAACAATAAAGCAAAGAGAATACGTAATACATTGACAGACCTAAATAACATAACTTGCCTCATTACTTTATTCTCGATTGATTGCTTCATAAAAAATAGCCCCCTGCCCTGCCGTATCACCACTTACTTTAACTGTAGGATTTAAAGTAGGAGGGAAGAACTGTGTTTGTCGTCAGTTGCAAATCTTAGTAGACGCTTGCTTGCAGTGATCCAGTATAATCAGCTCAGGGATCAGAAAAAAGATCTGAACAGGACGAAACAGAGATCTTACCACAGAGTACAAGGTCTCCTTTAACTCAACCTCCAAAATCTAGCCCTCGTTCGCCTCTTTTTGACGATTGCCACCAAGAATCCACATATTTTTCATATGATGTTCCGAGACAACCCTGTCTCAGGTTGTCTATAATAAATGCAGGATACGAACTTTTTCAATAACTTCTTGCAGAACCTTGACTTTGATTATGTCTCTGACAGCGGAATTATCACAAAAATCTGAGCATCTCCAACAAATTCTGTCGACGATGGATCGTATCATTGTCGCCTTTTCTGCGGGCGTTGACAGCACAGTGGTAGCTCAGGGGGCATTTCTAGCCCGTGGTAATCATGCTTTGGCAGTGACCGCAGTCAGCCCGAGCTTGGCTTCCGGAGAAAAAGAAGAAGCCATCCGACTGGCGGAACTGATTGGCATCGAACATCGTCTGATCACCACTTCGGAGTTTTCCACTTCTGACTACCGGGCCAATGCGCCCAACCGCTGTTTTTTCTGCAAAACAGAACTGTATCAATTGCTCAGTCATTCTATAGCCAACGATGAATGGAAAACAGCAACACTTCTTAACGGTGCTAACCTTGATGATCGAGGAGACCACCGTCCGGGAATGCAGGCCGCCGCAGATTTTCAGGTTCGCAGTCCTCTCATTGAAGCGAATTTTACGAAAGCGGATGTCAGAAACCTGGCCCAGCACTGGGAACTCCCCATCTGGAATAAACCAGCACACCCCTGCCTTTCCAGTCGCATTGCCTATGGAGTGGAAGTGACTGAGGAACGCGTTCAAAAAATCGATCAGGGTGAGCAATATCTCCGTCAGAACTTCCAGATTGACGAGCTGCGTGTGCGCCTGGAGCCGAATGAATTGGCACGCATCGAAGTTCCTCTTCACCAAATTCAAAAATTGACCACGCCCACAGCAATCGAAGAGATTACACAGAAGTTTTTAGAATTAGGATTTCGCAATGTGACACTTGATCTGCAGGGATTTCGATCCGGTAGTCTCAATAGTTTTCTCTCCATCAACGATCTCCAGATAGCTGCTCAAAAAAAATGAGTCTCTGGAGGGATTGCATCTCGTTCCCTACCAGAGCAGAATAAACTAGATAAATATAAATCACAGCAATATTTTGACAAGGAAACAAACCGTGGATCCGCATAGCGATTCTTACATTGATCTTCGCAGTGACACTAAAACAAAACCAACTCCCGAAATGCTGGAAGCGATGATGACTGCCGAGTTAGGCGATGATATGAACGGTGAAGATCCTACCGTGAATCGCCTGGAATCGATGATCTGCGAAATGCTGGGGATGGAAGCGGCTGTCTTTGCCTGTTCGGGTACACAATCCAACCAAATGGGGCTAAGGGCACACTGTCTTCCAGGAGATGAGTTGCTGATTCATGAACTGGGACACATCGCCATCTTCGAAGGAGGCGCACCAGCAATATTGAGTGGAATTAGCTGTCGCACACTGACGGGCGAAAAAGGCATGTTAACCGTAGATACACTGCGGGGAAAAATTCGTGCCAATGACCAGCACTTGTGTCGAACCCGACTCCTCTGTGTGGAAAACACAACCAATGCCGGTGGTGGATATTATTATCCTCTCGGTCAACTCAATGCAATCTGTGATTGGGCACACGAAAATGATTTGAAGACTCACATGGATGGTGCCCGTGTCTTTAATGCCACTATCGCTGCCGGGTATTCCATCAAAGAAGTTTGTGCCCCTCTTGATACAATTTCGATCTGCTTTTCGAAGGGGCTGGGGTGCCCGATGGGTTCCATTCTGGCTGGTCCCAAAGAGGAAATTGCCAAAGCACGACGCTCCCGTAAAGTATTCGGCGGTGCTCTGCGACAAGCCGGAATCGTCGCTGCCGCTTGTGTCTACGCATTAGAAAACAATATTGAACGGCTGCAAGAAGACCATGACAATGCCCGTTTCCTTGCCGAGCAACTGGCAACCATCGAAGGCATCTCCATTTCTCCGGAAGAAACCGAGACCAACCTGGTCTTTTTCGATATTCACCCGGAACTCGGGAATGCCATGCAGCTCTCTAAAGCATTGCACGAAATCGGAGTAGGAATTGGTGCGATGGGGCAAAGCAGTCTTCGAGCCTGTACGCATTTAGACGTCAGTCGAGAAAAAATCGCCCAGGTTCCCGCTGCCATCAAAGAGGCATTAAATTCTGGCCTTAATCAATATCAAGGAATTGCGACTGGCCCTTATGCCCGCGGATAACTAGCCTGTATTCAGGTTGATTGTAGCGTCTCCAGGACTGTTTGGATCTCGTAAAATAGCCTTGAAGACGCTATGGTTAAATCGAACGCACTTAAGCAAGATCCTCTAAATCATGGATAGGGCATCACTTAAAATAAAACCTGTAATATGTTTTGAGTTCAGTGTTTTCCCCCTCTCTATAATCCACAAAATCGTTACCAGCCACCGAGTCCTGGGCTGATCAGAGGATTTCTTATTCAGAAATTAAACTTTCTACAATCCGTGCGCCGATGGAATAAAGGTTCAAACTCCCCTCAACGATTGAGGCCGTAAAGACATAGGACTATGTCTTACACTTAAGCCCAAATCTTGCTT
>JAJDEK010000545.1 GCA_029259875.1 Planctomycetaceae bacterium | reverse complement strand
CAGTCGGTATGAAAAAAAGAATGAGCCTTTTCACATCAGTCCGTAAAATAGGAAAGTCTTAATTATGCTATACTGGATCCACTGAATAGATCTATCATTCATGATAACAGGTACTTGCCCCATTGAAAACTAGATGGTATTCATTTTTATTTTTTTGATTTTCGGCAACTAAGGTCGATATTTCTACGAAATCATTGCATCATATACGTGAAGAAATCATGATTTTTTCTAATCTTCAAACTGATCTTCCGCACAACACACAAACAAGGAGCCTCGCTTGATGACTTGTCGCGAATTGATTCGGAACTGCACCCTTTTTGTAACAATATTAAGTATTTCTATTGCGATCCCTGGTTGCAATCAACAAAAGGGGAATGGAAAAAACACCGTTTCTTTCGTGACAAACGGGATTGCTTCGTTTTGGGTGATTGCTCAAAAAGGAGCAGAAAAAGCAGGCGAAGATCTTGATGTCAACGTGGAAGTCAGAATGCCCCCCCAAGGTGTGGCAGATCAGAAACGCATGGTTCAGGAACTCCTTGCACAAAACGTCGATGGAATTGCCATCAGCCCAATCGACCCGGATAACCAAAGTAGTCTCTTGCAAGAAATCGCTGATAATTCCATTCTGATCACTCAGGATTCGGATGCTCCCGACAGCCCACGCCAATGTTATATTGGAATGGATAACTATAAGGCAGGTCGGATGTGTGGCGAGTTGGTTAAGGAAGCATTGCCTGAAGGAGGTGAGGTCATGCTCTTTGTCGGACGATTGGGGCAGGCAAACGCCCGCTTACGAAGACAAGGTGTGATTGATGAATTGATGGATCGTTCATTCGATAACACACGTTATGACAAACCTGGACAGGTAATCGAAAACAAAAACTCTACGATTCACGGGACTAGTTCAAGTCAAACCACCAAACAAAGTAGTACCACAAGTAAGCCGATCAAAAACGCTAAGTATACGATTTTAGATACGCGACTAGATGACTTTGATTTTCCTCAAGCTAAAGCGAATGCACAAGACGCTATCGCCAAGTATCCAAACTTGAAGTGCATGGTCGGCCTATTTGCCTACAACCCACCAATGTGTCTGGAAGCAATTAAAGACGCAGGAAAACTGAATGAGATCAAAGTTGTTTCTTTCGATGAAGACGAAATTAGTCTACAAGGAATCGTCGATGGAACTGTAGTTGGAACAGTCGTTCAAAATCCGTATCGTTATGGCTATGAATCGGTCCGCGTTCTGAATGCACTTGCAAACGGAGATAATTCAGTCATTCCCGAAAGTAAAGCCATACTCATTCCCGCTCGAACAATCAGAAAAGACAATGTGAAAGAATTCTGGGCTGAACTGAAATCGATCCTAGGTGATTCATATCAAAAGGAAGAAAAGCAATCCGACGATAGTAAAACCGAAACCAGTACGAAGAAAAATAATACAACAACAGACAAGCAGAAAGAAGCAAAGGCGGATGAATAAAAACGACTCCGCCTCACCGGCAGTTCTGCTGGAAGTACGTCAAGTTACGAAACAGTTCCCTGGCGTGAAAGCTCTGAATCAGGTCAGCCTGACTTTAAATCAGGGTGAAGCGTTGGCAGTCATTGGTGAGAACGGTGCTGGCAAAAGTACCTTGATGAAAATTCTAGCGGGTGTGCAAACCCCCGATTCTGGATCCCTAATCATTGATGGGAAAACCGTTTCGATTTCGACTGTTGAAGAAGCACTCACTTTTGGAATCGCACTCATTCATCAAGAATTAAACCTTTCAGAAAATCTGGATATTGCAGCCAATATTTTTCTAGGCCGTGAACCAAACTCCTGGGGAATCATCAATCGAACACAAACTTATATCGAATCAGAAAAGTTGCTGAAACGAGTTGGCTTGAATCTCTCTCCCCAGACGCTTGTGGGGCTCCTCACAGTCGGACAGCAACAAATGGTGGAAATCGCCAAAGCGCTCTCGATCAACGCACGCATCCTGATTATGGATGAACCGACTTCATCACTGTCGCTGCATGAATCGGAAGCCCTCTTTGCTGTAATTCGAGAATTGAAAGCCCAAGGAGTCAGCATTATCTATATTTCACACCGTTTGGGTGAAGTGAATGAACTTGCTGATCGTGTCGTCGTTCTGCGTGATGGAGAAAATGCTGGCGATCTAGATCGTGCTTCGATATCACATGATCAAATGGTTCAGATGATGGTAGGCCGCAATGTCTCACAGTTTTTTCCGCACACTTCGCACCAACCAGGTGAGGTAGTACTCGAAGTGAAAAACCTTCGAACACCAGTAAACCCCAACCATCAAATTAATTTTTCACTCAAAAAAAATGAGGTTGTTGGAATCGCCGGTCTGGTTGGTGCAGGTAGAACAGAACTAATGCAGGTCCTGTTTGGAATTGATACTCCCCGTGACGGCGCCATTTACGTCAATGGTCAAGAAATACACATACATTCTCCCAAAGACGCGATTAGAGCCGGTTTGGCACTGGTTCCCGAAGATCGAAAACTACAAGGATTGATTTTGGAAATGGCTGTACGGGAAAATATGAGCCTGGCAAGTGTTTCTCGTGATCAGAAGCCTCTCGGTATCATTAATTTTGCTCAGGAGCGAAACCTCACAAAAGAGATGATTTCAGCAATGAAAATCAAAACACCAAATGATCGCCAAATCATTCAGTTTTTATCCGGTGGAAACCAGCAAAAAGTCGTGTTAGGAAAATGGCTGGCAATGAGTCCGGCTGTCTTGCTGCTGGACGAGCCAACACGCGGTGTCGATGTGGGAGCCAAAGAAGAAATCTATCATCTAATGGTTGAGCTGGCGTCGAAAGGGATGGCGATCTTATTTGTCAGCAGTGATCTGGAAGAGATCCTTGGTATTTCTGACCGTGTACTGGTAATGCATGAAGGCAAACTAACGGGAGAACTCTCTCGTGAAGAAATGAGTGAAGAGTCAATTATGCAACTTGCAACCGGTCAAATCAGAGAACCTGTCAAAACTTGATTTCATTTTATTATCAAAAATAAAACTCATCTTAAGAATTTGAATCATGAAAAAAGTATTGGGCATTTTAATCTTATTGATTGTTGTATGCATTGTTACAGCAATTTCTAACGAGAATTTTTTCTCTGCTTACAATATGCAAAACGTGATTCGATTAACTTCTTTATTTGGGATCATCAGTATCGGCGTTGCTTTTGTGATCATTTCCGGAGGAATTGATCTTTCTATTGGTTCTGTCATTTGTCTGGTGGGAAGTTTACTACCTTTTCTTCTTGTGGAAAAAGGGTTTTCCATAACCACAGCATTACTATTAGTGAGTACAATCTCGATTGCCATCGGTTTATTTCATGGTTTGCTGATCACAAAATTAAAACTCCAACCATTTGTTGTAACACTCTGCGGACTGCTCATTTACAGAGGAATCGCCAGAGGCATCACACAAGATGAGACTCAGGGGTTTGGCACAACGTATGCGGGATTACGATACCTGGCTATCGGAAAAATTGATCTTCCCTTCATTGAAGGCTTCAAACTTCCTGTCCCCTTTCTAATTATGCTCGGCCTGGCGCTTGTTGCTGCTTTCTTTTTGAACAAAACGATTTTTGGTCGCTACCTGAAAGCGATCGGAAATAATGAAGTCGCCGCACGGTATTCTGGAATTAAAACGGACCGTGTCGTCATTATGGCATATGTCATCTGCTCTTTTCTGGCTGGAGTGGGTGGAGTATTATTTGCCCTCGATATCAATTCAGTACAACCTGAGGGAATCGGCAATTTTTATGAGTTATACGCCATTGCAGCTGCCGTCCTGGGAGGCTGTAGTATTCGAGGAGGGGAAGGATCTATTTTAGGTGTTATCATTGGTGCAGCATTGATGCGCGTTCTCCGCAATTCCATTACGATGTTAGGGATTCCATCTCAACTAGAATTTGCTATCATTGGAGTCGTGATATTAATCGGAGTGATCACCGATGAGCTTGTCAAAAGCTATGCCCAAAAACGCAGGGCACTCCAGCAAGCTAAACAGACCTCCGGATAGTTTCTCTCATTATTTAATGGAAAACCCAGTATGATCACTTATGAATATTTTTGCGAATCCAACGGCAAAACGATTGAAGTCAGCCACCGAATGCAAGAATCGCTAAAAACGTGGGGAGAACTCTGCCAAAAAGCTGAGATCCCCCTGGAAGACACTTCAGCCTCAGCCTCTGTTGAACGATTAATTTCCGGAGGACTGTTATTCAAAGGAGAAAGTTCCAGTAAAAAGTCGGAACTTCCCATTGCTGACCCTGGATGTGGTCGCTCGAACTGCTGTCGTCACTAAATTAAGTCTTACCCTGATCAATTAGCTGCTCATTCACGCTACAATTGCTATTAAAGGTTTACTGTGTCACTTTTCCGTATCAAAAATGGAACCATCTATGATCCTGCAAATGGCGTCAATGGCGAAGTGCGCGACCTGTGGATCCAAGATGGAAAGATTATTTCGAGACCGAAAAATGCAGATTCTTATTCGGGAAAGACTCTGGATGCCACAGGTTATGTAGTGATGCCCGGTGGCATTGACATGCACTGCCATATCGCCGGTCCCAAAGTGAATGCAGGCCGCAAAATGACGCCTGAATTGAAACGTCAGGCGCCCCCCATCTACCGTAGCGAACATACGCGTTCTGGAACGGGTGGTGTCGTTCCCAGTACGTTTGCCACTGGTTATCTGTTTGCCAGCATCGGATATACAACGGCCATGGATGCGGCAATTCCCGGTTTACACGCGCGACATGCACACGAAGAACTGCAAGACACACCAATTCTCGACAAAGGTTTTTACTTATTGTTTGGGAATAATCATTTCGTAATGAAACATTTACGAAACCAGGATCAGAACGCGCTGGACGCATATTGTGCCTGGCTTCTGGAATCAGCCAAAGGTTATACAATCAAAATTGTGAATCCCGGCGGAGTGGAAGACTGGAAACAAATCAGCCGCAAGTCAATTAAAGAATTGGATTCAACAGTACAAAACTTTGGAGTGACTCCCCGACAAATTGTGCGTGGATTGGCAGGAACCGC
>JAJDEK010000544.1 GCA_029259875.1 Planctomycetaceae bacterium | reverse complement strand
CAATGCATTTGCGGCCACACCTCCTCCGACACAAAGCGTGGAATAATTGAATTGTTCAAGTGCTTGTTGACATTTTCCGACTAACACATCTACGACTGTTTCTTGAAAGCTCGCTGCGAGATTCGCAATTCTTTCTGCGGTGAGTGGTGGTGGTTGTTTTTTCGCTCCGGGGTTCCCGAGTGCGGTATAGAGGACTGCCGTTTTTAAGCCGCTGAAACTGAAGCGAAGTTCAGGATCTTTCAGAAAAGTTCGGGGAAAAGGAAATGCTTTAGGATTTCCCTTTGTGGCAGTTTGTTGTATTGCAGGGCCTCCGGGATAAGGCAGTCCCAGTATTTTGGCGACTTTGTCGAATGCTTCGCCGGCGGCATCATCAATGGTCGCGCCAATTAATTCAAATTCGAATGTAGGGGAACAATGATATAAATTCGTATGGCCGCCACTCACGACCAGTCCGACTGCTGGGAAAATGGGATTTGCTTCCTGCATTTGGCAAGCAAACAGATGGCCTTCGATATGATTCACCGCGATTAAAGGAATATCCAATACCATCGCCAGGGTTTTGGCGGCGGTGAGACCAATCAGTAAAGAGCCTACCAGACCAGGTTCTGTCGCAACTGCGATTGCGGTCAACTGATCTAAGGAGACATTGGCTTTTTGTAGAGCTTCATCGATGACTGGTAAAATCCGCTCCAGATGAGCCCGCGAGGCTATTTCCGGAACGACGCCTCCAAATTTTTCGTGCAAGTCTGTTTGTGAAGAGACAATATTCGAAAGAATCCGCATATCACGCGTGATGACGGCTGCTGCTGTTTCGTCGCATGAAGATTCAATTGCCAGGAGGTATTCTTCAGGTCGGTTCATGGATGACATTACGATAAGTAAAAATGAAAAGCGACATTCGGAGGAATGACGTCTCTGAAAGCCGCTTTATAGTGAAATCAGGCTAGATTCTTAAACCTGTTTTAATTCATTATGTTGTTTGAATCACAATTTTTGTTTGGGGAGCTTGCTGAAGGCCGGCTGCTTTTTTCGCAGGTTTGGCTTCTTTGGGAACTGGCTTTTTGGCTTCACTTTTTTTAGCTGGCTTTGCTGTGTCGCCCAGAGCGGTTTCAATATATTTCATGGCAAGCTCAAGTTGTTTGTCTTTAAACTTGTCATCTAGTTTGGCACTGTGGTCCAGAATATCCCGTTTACGACGGTATGTACCGAGCTTTTCCAATTCTTCGTCATCCAGCCGTAAACGATAGTCCGCATCGGGAGTGACACCCCAGACATCGGTATCTTTCGATCCTGGGAAACGATGAATGTTTTTGCCACTGGGTCGGTGGTAGCTGGCTGTGGTCAGCTTTAATGCACTGTCTCCTGCTTCCAGCTCAATCACATTTTGGACGCTGCCTTTACCCCAAGTTCGTTCTCCAACGATCATGGCTCGTTTGTGATCCTGAAGGCAGGCCGAAACGATTTCACTGGCTGAAGCAGAATAGCGATTGACAAGGACTGCCAATGGAAAATCGGAATAAGTGTCTGCTTTTGTCGCTTCCCATTTTCGATTACGACTATTGCGGCCTTTGGTACTCACAATCTTTCCTGATTCAATAAACATATCTGAAATTTCAGTCGCCTGAGATAGTAAACCACCCGGATTGAACCGCAGATCCAGTACTAACCCTTTCATGCCTTGTTTGACCAAGTCATCGATGGCCTCTTTTAACTCTTCTGCACTATGCCGACTGAAGTGAGTCAGACGGATATAACCAATTTTGTCTTTTTTATTAATCATATAGTCCCAAGCATCGTCTTTTTTATAGGTGTCTCCCAGCACTGTGGCAACATGGATGATTTCACGTGTGATCGTTAACGGGATGGGTTCTTTCGTTCCTTTGTGAATCACTGACAGACTAACTTTTTGACCAGCGCGGCCTTTCAGAGTTTTGATCGCTTGCGAGAGTGTGAAGCCTTTTGTTGTTTTTCCTTCAATCGAGTCAATAACGTCTCCTGCTCGGACTCCTGCTTTATATGCAGGAGTACCTGGTAGCGGTGTCATCACGGTCAAGCGTCGTCCGTTCTGTTCATCAATGTGAACCTGAATTCCGATTCCCCCAAATTCCTGCTCCACAACTTGATTGAAGCGAGAAAGGTCTTTGGGGCTGATATAATTGGAGTATTGATCCAGTTCTTGTACCATGCCTCGAATGGCTGCTTCGAGTAACACGCGCCGATCGACGTCTTTCACATAATTCCGTTCAATCTGCTCATAGGTATCTGCGAACAACCTCATCATCTGATAGTAGTCTTCATCCTTATCTTTCTTTTTTTCTATCTCATCAGCATATGTTGATAGAGAGAATGGGGAGGAAATAATTAAGGAGAGTAATAAGAACGAACTAATCAAACGGAATTTTTGCATCGATGATTCCTTATGAGTATTACAGAACACAATTCAAATCGAGCAGGAAAAAATATTTCCCATTGCTGAAATGTGTTTCGTTTGGGTGGCAGAAACTCTGAAAAACTTCAATTCCTATACTATTAGTGTAGGCGATCAGGAAACCAGTGGCAAGATTTGCTCTGTAATCAAAATGATGAAAACAGGTTAATCCTCAAAATAGCATCGAAATTGAATTCTAGGGTTCAGCCGGATACATTGCACTTAGAATCCTTTTTTGGAAAATTCGTCTTAACCGGGCAAGAGAAATAATGCAGCCGGACATTCAAATCTTAATTGGTACAGCAGGTTCCGGAAAAACGGATCATTTACTGGACCAGTATCGCTATGCCCTGCAGGCTGGACTTACAGATCAGAGTCCTGGAACGACACTTTGGCTCTCTCCAACAATTCGTTCACGTCGGCAAGTTCTGGATCGATTAATCTGTGAGCAGATGCCGGTTTGCTTCGCCCCTAATGTATATACCTTTGAAGCTTTTGCCGAGACGATTTTAAAATCGCTGGATGAGCCGATTCAGACATTGCCTGAGATCTCCAAACGGTATTTACTGCGGAGTATTGTTGACGACCTGATTGCTACAGAGCAAATTCAGTATTTTCATTCGATTGCGGGAACATCTGGTTTTCTAGATTTGATTTCCAGTTTTATCTCTGAACTGAAACGGGAAGAAATCTGGCCTGATCAGTTTTCTGAGGCCTTTGGGAAACTCAATTCAGAATCGCTTCAGAAAGATCGGGAGCTGGCACTCATTTATAGTCGTTACCAGACTGCTTTGCATGAGATGCGGCGCTATGATTCCGAAGGGCGTTTTTGGTCAGCGCGGACTGCTTTGCAAGAAGGTAAGTGGGGGCCCTTCGGTCGATTTCGCCTGATTGTGCTGGATGGATTTGCTGACTTTACTCATACGCAATATGAAATTCTGGAATTATTGGCAGGACGAACTGACAAACTGCTGATCTCGCTCCCACAGGAAATTAAGCTACGACGGAGCGACTTGTTTGCCAAATCAGTCGTCGCAAAAAAAGTTTTGGAAACACGTTTGCCTGGCACGATAAAAACAGTTTGTTTCGAACGGGATCCATCTCAAACTTCACGCTGGCAGATTAGTCATGCTTTGTTTGATAATCCACGCGAGATCAAGCCGCTGGCATCTGCCGAACAAATTAAAGTGTTAGCGGTTGCAGGACAGCGCAACGAGTTGGAAGTAATAGCCGCAGAAGTGAAACGGCTTTTATTACAAGGGGTTTTACCAGAAGAAATTTCGGTTGCTTTCCGGTCCACGCTCGAATATGGCGATCTGATTGAAGAAACATTTACCGCAGCCGGTATCCCTTACTTTCTTGGGGTAGAGCAGGATTTTTCCAAGTTCCCTGTCGTACGTGCCATCTTTGCTTTCTTGCAGATCGAAATAGAAAACTGGTCATTTGACAGCATGATGTCCATTCTTGATTCGAATTATTTTTCTCCCGATTGGCCGACATACCAGGAGGGAAGAGCTGTGCGCAGCCTCTCGCGTGTCTTGCGCCAACTCAAAATCGATTCTGGAAAAAATGATGTTTTGAATGCGTTAAAAAAGGCCAGCGGAAAAGCGGCAGAACTCGTCATCAAATATCCGGGACGACCGAAGTGGGAAGCACATCTACAGGAGACAGAAGCCGCGTACCAACTCGCAAAACGATTTTCAGAAGCCACACAGCGACTGAGAGGCAAAGAGCTCTTTGTGAATTGGATCGAAATTCTCATTTCACTCGCGAATGAATTTGGTTTATCGAATGCATGGAACGGGGATGATGCAGAAAATGATCCGCTTTCCAAACGCGATCAATTTGTGTGGGATCGTTTTCAGAAATTGCTGTTTCATGCAGTCGCTCAAGTAGAGGAAATCGAACAGTTTCACCAACGGGAAGCGGTTCCCCTGGATTTGGTCGCATTCCGGGGGTTGTTATTGGATCTACTTGAGCAGCAAACCATCTCTCTGCAAGCAGACGAATCGGGACGGGTATCTGTTTTGGATGCCTCTCAATTAAGGAATTTAAGTATTCCTTATCTGTTCGTCGGCGGTTTGAGTGAGGCCAGTTTTCCCAGAAGTCATCGTGAGGACTGTTTATACAGCGAGAAAGAGCGAGGGGAATTGAAGCAGTGTGGTCTCTCGCTCAAGCTTCATGCCAATCAACAGCAGGAAGAAATGTTGCTGTTTTATGAAGTAATTACCCGGTTTACAAAGCAGCTCGTGTTGAGTTATCCCGCGATCAGTTCCACCGGGCAACCCCTTTTTCCGAGTCCTTATCTCACGACTTTGGTCGATTTATTCCAGCCTTCCGCTCTAGCGATTCAAAATGTGGGTGAGCTGAATCCTCTCCCGCGCAAAGAACAGACGTTATCAAATCGCGACTTACGGATGTTGGCGACTGATCAATTAAAACAGGATCAGCCGGGACTGTTTCTGAACCTCTTAGACAGACCTGAATTGAAAGGCGTTGCACGCAATATTCTGGCGGCTTCGGAAATGGCCATCCATCGTTTCGAGATGGAAGGGTTTACCGAGTACGAAGGAATCCTGGTCTCACCTCAAAACAAGCGTGCGATTCGTGAACGGTTTCCTCGCGAGTACGAGTTCAGCACCACGCAACTGGAATTATATCTTTCTTGCCCTTATCAGTTTTTCACACAGAGTGTGCTTGGAATTGAGGTGCCTGAACCGCCGGAACTGCGAACAAATCACCTTCAGCGGGG
>JAJDEK010000543.1 GCA_029259875.1 Planctomycetaceae bacterium | reverse complement strand
GATCAAGTATGTTCATCTGGATCCTGCTAACGACAAGAGCATGTAAATCTTAATGAAGCTCTATATTGATAAGCAAAAATTTGAAGACGCATTACATTGTGGTAAACAGAGCTTCTACGTTGATGTACTCGACCCGGTAATACATCAGCAACTTGCCGAAACAGCAGTGAAGCTGAATCAGTCTGAGTTAGCTGTCCGTGAGTTAAAAATAGTTTTACACCTGGATGAAAAAAATGAAGACATGCGATTCCTATTGGCAAAGACCTTATTCGACTCCGGAAAAAAAGAGGAAGCCCTCACTCAATTAGATCTTTTGCTACAGCAAAATCCGGGTCACGCGAAAGCAATCGATTTGAAGAAAAAACGATAGATTCCAGTCATTCACGCCAGTTCAACAAATTAACCTTAAATTAATTGATATTTCATTTCCGATAAGGATCCCCTGTGAACAATCACTCTTTTGATGCTTCTTCTTCTGAATCAGAACACGAACTTCATGACAAAAATGGCATTTCGCTTTCACAATTTCAATCGTTAATTCGTACAATGTTTTATGAGAAAGATCAGTCGCGCGGAATTGAAGGTACATTCATGTGGTTTATGGAAGAAGTGGGGGAATTGTCATCTGCTCTGAGGGAAAATAATAACCCAGAAAACCTGGCTGAAGAATTTGCAGATGTCCTGGCCTGGTTAGCAACAATGGCCAATGTCGCTGGTGTTGATCTGGAGCAGGCGGTGAACCAAAAGTATGTCCAAGGGTGCCCAAGGTGCCATCAGCCTATCTGTACCTGTGATCTGTCTCGAAAACCTTGATACGTAAATGTGATTCCTGACAAGATTTGCAGCATATTGATTGACACTGCTTTACCCCTGAAATTAGACTGGAGTCATGCGGCCAAGTCATGACGTCTATGTCCTTTCAGCAATATTCTCTCATCTCAGACTGCTATCGCATCAATATGAAAAATAATTGCGCAGTTCAATCACTATTTTCTGCTTTCTTTCACGTTCTTCTTGATTCGAGATCGTGTTTGCTGGGAACCATTGTTTTCACTGCTTTTCAGATCACCGCTTATGCACAACCGCCACAGGCAGAAATTGACGCATCCATAAAACGCGGCATTGCTTTCTTGAAAAAAACCGATGATTATCGTCGTACTGGCATGAACGCCTTTGTTGCTTACACTTTGATAAAAGCAGGAGAATCACCAGAGTCTCCTTATATTCAAAACTGCTTGAAAAATATTCTGGCAGACCACAACCAAAAAAACAAAGACGGAGAACTTGAATATCGACCAGGTAGCGACTTCAACTATTGTGCTGGTGTGCAATTGATGGTACTCGAAGCAATTAACCCTGAAAAATATCACGATGAAATTCGCGCCACCGTCGACTTTTTGATCAAACAGCAACATGCGGGAGGTAGTTGGTACTACCCGCAAAATATTTCCCATAACGGTGATACAAGCATTACACAATACGCCGTTTTGGGATTGTGGGCAGCGGAACGTGCCGGTGTAATCGTGCCTACTACAGTCTGGGATAAAGTCGCACGCTGGCACCTGACAACACAACATCCTCAAGGTTCTTTTGGTTATCACCCAGCTTCAGGCTCAGAAAGAGCACCACAAAATACCATGTCAGTCGCCGGTACAGGCAGTATGTATATTATTTCTATGCAACTTTATCCCGACGGAGAATTACGCAGTGGTCCTGTAAAAATTCGTGATCAAAAAAAGAAGAAACGGTTTGGTTTTCTCGACAAAGTTGACCTGACTCAGAAAGAGAAAAGTAAGGCAGACGAAAATAAAAATAGCAAACCAACAATCAGTCACAACGCGCTTCAAGGCGGAAAAGCAAAAGGACTTGCCTGGATTGTTAAAAATTATAATGTCCGTAATCAAAATAGATGGCCCAATTATTACTTATACGGAATTGAACGCATTGCCGCGATTGCGGACACCAAAATGTTGGGACCACATGACTGGTATGCAGATGGTGCTCGCCAACTCCTGACGACCCAACTGGAAGATGGTAGTTGGAAAGGGACTAGTCATCCGAAAGCATCTACTTGCTTAGCGATTATCTTTCTTTCAAAAGCCACAGGTAAAACACTGGGGCGCAAATACAAACCTGAACCGGTAGGCTCAGGGCTCTTGGCGGGAGGCAGAGGTCTCCCCAAAAATTTGGCTGATGTCCAGATGAGAAACGGAAAGGTCGAAAACAAAACACTCTCCGGTGATCTCAGTGAGTTATTGGCCCAACTGGAAGATCCAGCTAACGCTGATCTGGAAGCGGCTCAGGAAACTCTTGTTGAAACAATTACACTCGGCGATCGGGAACAACTGATCAAACAAAAAGATCGAGTTATAAAACTCGTCGATGCCAGAGCCCCTGATGTCCGCCGAACCGCAATCTGGGCATTATCGCGTACCAACGATTTCCGGGTGTCTCCTTATTTGATCCGTGCTTTAAAAGATCCCGATTTGAGCGTCAGAATTGAAGCACGAAATGGCTTATGTACGCTTAGTCGAAAAATTCGTGGCTTGGGAATGCCTGCGGACCCTTTGGCAGACGTCGCTGAAAACCTGGACGAAAAAGAACGTATTAAGATTGTTGACAAGTGGTCTGATGAAGCAACAAAACGCTGGCAAAAGTGGTATAACAGTGTAAAACCCTTTGACGAGAAATTTGATCTGTTCGAAGTGCTGAACGAATTCCCCCAATCTAAAACGAAATAGCTTATATTCTTTAAATCGAAACAGAATTGTCACACACGATGTCGCAGGCAACATCACAAAATGATCACCGGAAGTCGCCGGTCATGCGAGTCACACAATATGACCAGGTTAGTTCTACGCTGATCGCTGTTGTTCTGGCATTGATCATCGCCGTGTTTTGGCTGTCGATAGTTTGGTTCACCAATCGACTTCCGCAAACGGAAAATGATGTTGCATTGGAAATGGTTGATTTAGCAGGTGGCGCGGAAGACGGTTCTCCCGACGAATCTTTGCTCGTTGAATCACCCGAAGATCCCATTGACGATCCTTCTCAAATCGACACACCAGAAGATGAAAATCAGGTAGAGGAAATGCTCGACAGTGTTGTGGAATTGTCAGATAAAGCGACGCAACAAGTCCAGCAGCAAATGCAAACGGACCTGACAAATTCCGGCAAAGTCGGTAGTGCCGCTGGTACAGGTAAACGCGCGCTGGGATTCGGCCCTGGTAAAAAAGGTCTTCCACGTGAACAACGCTGGTTTATCAAGTTTTCTGATCGAGGTTCACTTCGAGATTATGCAAAACAACTGGATTTTTTCAAAATCGAACTTGGTGCATTGCTTAAAAACGGCAAGATGATTTATTTGTCTAACGTCTCTTCTGATAAACCCGTCTCCAAGACGGCATCCTCAGGCGCAAATGAAAAACGACTTTATATGACCTGGCAGGGAGGCCAGCGCAGAACCAGCGATCTCAGCCTGTTTAAAAAGGCAGGTTTTGACGTCACTGGTGCAATCCTGTTTCACTTTTATCCAAAACAAACAGAAAACATGCTCCTTTCACAAGAAAAACAATATAGAAACAAAAAATTTGATGAGATCCGTCGTACTTATTTTACAGTCCGCGGTGATCGCAGAGGATATAACTTCGAAGTCACTCGACAGACTTACTTCCGATAACCACACATGAGCAGGCATCTATGAATTACTCACTTACCCCCATATTAAATGTTGCCGGTTATGGCATCTATATTGCCTTGGGTTTGATCGCTTTATATGGCACTTTTTGTGTGATCCTTTTAGTCAGACAAATCGCACAAAAACGGTTCCTGACACAAAACGCAGCAAATGAATTCCTTGACCAGATTCATGAAGATATCGAAAAAAAGGATTATGAATCAGTGATCAATCTATGTGACTCGCCTCCCTACTGGAGCAAAGCAGTCCCGCAATTGATCCTGGTTGCGATGGCCAATATGGAACGTCCCGCTAAAAAATTAAGACAGATGCTCGCTGAAAAATTTGAGCGAGACATCCTGGCTGACCTTGAATACCGTATGTCCTGGATCAACACCATTGTGAAAAGTGCTCCCATGTTAGGTTTGCTTGGAACTGTGATCGGTATGATCAACGCCTTTGCTAAAATCGGAAACATGCAGGAATCTGGTGGTGATCCCAGTCAATTGGCCGGCGAGATCAGCTTCGCGTTATTTACAACAGCCGCAGGTTTGGCAGTTGCGATTCCTTTGGTCATGGCGGGCGCCTTGATTCATATTCGCATCGGAAAATTGCAAGATTCTGTTCAGGAACATACAGGCGAGTTTCTGGAAATTCTTGACATATCACGTAAGTCATGATCTCCAGGATATATTGAACATGGCTAGAAAAAAAACAATATTTAACACAGATGAAGATAGTTGGAAAAAACGACCCACATCACGTGGAGCCGGTGATGACTTAGACATTACCCCCATGATTGATGTGACTTTTCTGTTACTCATCTTCTTTATGGTAACCTCCACCATGCAGGCGACCCAGGACTCGGATATTCCAATTGCCCGACACGGAGTTGGCGTTGATACTCGGCTCTCAACAATGGTATTGGTTCATAATGACGGCAACGGATTGAATGGAAAAAGCGTCGTAGAATTTAAAGAATCGGGAGGCACAACAGAAGTTTCACTGGAAGAATTAACAGCGAAAGTCCGTGAGCGCGTTCAAAGTGGAGTCATGGATGTCATTATCAAAGCAGATCGTGGTGTGCCCCATGGCTTTGTTCAGGAAGTAACACGCGCGGTAACAGAAGTCGATGGAGTGAAATTTTATATCGGAATTGAAGAGAAAAAGAATAATTGATTTTGAATGCTACTAAGCCTCGAACCGAAGTTCGTCTGCTTCAATAAGAATACGAGATACTGATTTAAACATGCCTATCAAGTTCTATTGTCAAAAATGTGGTCAAAAGCTAAGTGTCGCTAGCAAGAAGGCAGGAAAATCCGTTTCCTGTCCTGCGTGCCACAGTCGCATTACGATCCCATTAGAAAGCGAAGACCGTCGAACAGAGGCAGCAGAAAGCACACCTGAAGCGCCACCCAAAACGGAACAACCTCCTCAAGCAGCTTCAGTCGACCTAGAAGAAAATCAATTTCTCAATGAACTTGAAGATTTAGGCCCCCTAGGCGAGAGTTGGGACGAAATTCTGGAAGGAGATTTGGAACAAGCGGCTGCCGCAGAAGAAACGGCTCAACCAGTTATCGAAAATAAGACTGAAACAGAGAATCCCCCCCCTGTTCCGATGGATAAACAGGAGCCGGTTTCACAACCTGAAACAGCTCCCGAACTCAACACCAGCGAATCTGTAGAACCGCCTCCTCCTACAGAGCCTGCAACTGCACCAAATGAAATTGAAGCCAAAATACAACCGCAGGAAACTGCAGCAGTTCCTTCCACTAAAATCAGGCACTATGCTGAAGAAGATGATGATGATGACGACGACGATGATGATGGATTTTCGATTCGCAGTGCGGATTCAGAATTTGAAGAAATGGATCTGACACCGATGGTGGATGTCACATTTCTCTTGCTCATTTTCTTTATGATTACCGCATCTTTCAGTCTGCAAAAAAGCATTCAAGTGCCGCCTCCTAATCCAGACGAAGACGGTGTTTCACAGTCATTACAAACCTTGGATGATTTTCGCGAAGAATCCATCATTGTCGAAATCGATAACAATGATGGGATTTATGTTGATGACATTAAACTCTCAAACCCTTCCGAAATCGTTCAAGCAATTTTGGACCGCCGCGATCAAGGTGGGAAGCCGAAATCGGAATTAGTTCTTAGCGCACACAAAGCAGCCAGACACGAAACAGTAGTTGCAGTTGTAGATGCGGCTAATGAAGTTGGTATGCAAAAAATCAGACTCGCTTCTTACCGCGGTCCTGAAGACTGACCCTAAAGAGATACATTGTGTTAAGCATCACACACTTCCCAAAGTTCTGCAAAGATAGTGATTGAGATGGCCAGTTTAGAAATAACCTTTTTATCCGGAAAAGCTCAACAGATTGAGTTATCTAAAAAACAGCCTATATCCATCGGCAGTCATGCCTCGAATGATTTGCAGATTAAGGGTGAAGGTGTTGCATCGATGCAATGCCGTATCAGCTGGAATAAAAAAGGGTATGAAATTCTTGCCGCTAATAGTGATGGAGTTGAAATCAATGGAACTATGTCCGGAAGGACACTGTTAAATGATGGTGATTTAATCCGAATAGGAGATGCGGACATCCTATTCGTGGATGAAGTCGATCTGCTGGATCTGGAATCTTCGCTGCCGG
>JAJDEK010000542.1 GCA_029259875.1 Planctomycetaceae bacterium | reverse complement strand
GGTGATTTTCATATGGTGATTGATAAACAAGATGATCGAATGGTGATTCGTTTGAATCAAGAGTCTCCCGAACATTATTGCCGTCCTTCTGTTAACCCATTGTATGCTTCGGCAGCAAAATGGTATGGCAGCTCCGTCTTGGCAGTAATGCTCACAGGAATGGGAGATGATGGCATTGAAGGCGCGCAATCGATTAGTGAGCGTCAAGGTTATATTATCGTACAAGATGAACAGAGTAGTGTTGTTTGGGGAATGCCCGGAGCAATTGCCAAAGCAGGAATTGCCAATCAGGTTTTACCTCTCAGGAATATTGCTCCTGAACTCGTCCGACTTTGTTCTTAATAGAAAGTGGTGATCTCGTGTCTCCCGAAGATTATAAATATATTACGAAATTTTTATTGGAAACGACAGGACTTTCTCTTGGTGAGAATAAAGAGTACTTGTTGGAAGCACGCCTGATTCCTCTGGCTCAGTCCCATGGAATGAATGGCATTGAGGATCTTGCACTGAGCTTAAAAAGTCGATTAGACAAAACTCTGGAAAAAGATGTCATGGAAGCGATGACAACAAATGAGTCATCTTTTTTCCGGGATAGACGTCCTTTTGACGAACTCAAAGCAGAGATTTTGCCTAATCTGATTGCCGAGCGAAAGACGACTCAGAAATTAAGGATCTGGAGTTCTGCTTGTTCCAATGGCCAGGAAGCATACAGCATTATTATGACTTTGCGGGAGCATTATCCGGAACTGGCTGACTGGAATATTCAAATTGTGGGAACGGACCTGTGTTCCAAAGCATTGACTCGAGCCGAAACAGGAGTTTATTCCCAATTTGAAGTTCAACGCGGTTTGCCCGTTCAGCTTTTGATGAAATATTTTGAACAAAATGAACAAGGCTGGAAGATGAAAGCAGACCCAGGAGTGACCTTGCAGTGGAAGCATTTGAATCTCCTTGAGAATTTCCAGCATTTGGGAATGTTTGACCTTGTCTTTTGCCGAAATGTGTTAATTTACTTTGAGCCCGATGTAAAGAAGGATATTTTAGATCGCATCAGTAACCAAATGAATTCTTCTGGGACTTTGTTACTGGGAGCTGCAGAGACGGTATTAGGAATTTCGGATAAGTATGCTAAGCTGCCTGGTTGCAAATCGGCTATTTATTCATTGGCAGGACGGGCTGTGACAAGCTAGGGGGTTTTTCAGCTTACTCTTCGACTAAATTTGTCGAGTTTTTGATGGATTTCTAACCTAATATCCTAAAACACCCTGCATCACAGGGTGTTTTTTATTTGCGTATTCCAGAATTAAAAACCCTTTCCCCATTTGGGTATTTGTGATATGAATTCCGTGAACACAGACCGAGATTAAACCAGTCTCCTGATCAGGTTGCTCAATAAAATAGTTCTGCAGATTTCGCACAGGGAAGTGCAAGGTAATGCGGCTTGCAATATTTGAGGATAATTCAGCACTGCAATTCACGCCGATTTCTTTATTGAGACCGGTGTTTGAGCTGTTGTGTGGACAATACACTTCTCGAGAACGATTATTAAAGTCAATTCTGGTTGACGAGTGGGGTGTCTTAATTCGCCCTGCTCTGGTCGATGTCTATGCAGAAGAATTCCCTGATGCCAAAATCAATGATGCGATTTGGTTAAGCGAAGGCCAAACTCTATTGATTAATGGTCGTTGGCTTCCTTCAAACGATGAGATCAGCGAGCTTTCACAAGTTTCTTCCGATACCGTTGGGGTAATGGGAGAATCTGTTGCTTATTTACTTTTGGAACCCGAAGAGTCTGCTTTGCTGACGACGAATGCTTGGGATGATGCGATCAAAAAGATCGCATCAACAAGAAAGAGGGTCGAGGTAACGGGAGTTGAACTTGAGTACCCCTGGGATTTGGTGAATCAGAATCACCGACAATTACTGGCGGACTTTTCTTTGAACTTATCAGCAGATCAATATAACGGGGATACGAAGAATTTAACAATTGTGGGACCATCTGACTTAGTGAGGTTGTCTTCTTCCGTAGAGATCGACCCCTTTGTAGTTCTAGATACTCGCAAGGGACCAATTCTGATCGAACAAGATGCCAAAATTCAGGCATTTACCCGTATTGAAGGACCTGCTTATATTGGCAAAGGAACTCAACTCTTTCGGGCAAACATTAAAGCAGGTACTACAGCCGGGCCACACTGTAGACTTGGTGGCGAAATTGAAGAGTCAATCGTGCATGGATACGTCAACAAATACCACGATGGTTTTTTAGGGCATTCTTATATTTGTCCCTGGGTCAATTTGGGGGCGCAAACCAGTAATAGCGATCTCAAAAACGATTACTCGGAAGTCAAAGTCCCTCTCGCAGGAGTCTCTGTAGAAACTAATTCAGTGAAAGTTGGCTGCTATATTGGTGATCATGCTAAAACTGGTCTGAACAGTCTGTTTAATACAGGAACGTCAGTCGGTGTGATGTCGATGGTTCTTCCAGTAGGGGAACTCCTGCCTAAACATATTCCCTCGTTTTCGCGTTTTTGGTTAGGGCGAATCGATAGTCAAATTGACATTTCAAATCTCTTCCAACTGGCAGATCTCACAATGAAACGGAGAGGTTTGGCTCTGAGTGCTGCTCAGCGACAGCTTTTGGTCTCTCTACTAGATGACACTACAGAGGAACGCGAACGAGCAATCCAATGGTGGGACCAAAAAAGGTCATCTCGCCCTGCCCTCAACCACTGATGTTGATTTGGATGCTCCTTTGTATTGCGCTATGAGAGCAATTTCTGCTTGGCATCTAGTAATTTAATTGGTACTACGGTCCACTCGGCTGCGAACTCAAGGTGGATTTGACTTGTCATGTTGGTAGAGAAAAGAGAGTAAAGTAGCACGCCAAAACTTTAGGTAAAAACGCTGATATATTTGGTTTCGTAATAGTTATCATCTTGATGTAAGAATGTCGCAATTTTAGGACACTTGCTATATGACGAGAGTGATAATTGTGAATTTTACTAATGTAAGCTGTGCTCCCATTCGCTGACTCTATAAGCGTTTATGGTAATACGAATTGTGAATTGATTTTTTCTGTCTGTTTGGAACAGTCATTGCGATTCAATGGCTTTTACTGAATAAAGCTTTTCCAGTGGAGAAGAGCCACGGTTTATAGCGAATCATGAAGCTTGGCGCTGTGAACTGTAATATTAAGACAAAAATCAATAAGTTGAAAAAAGGAAGATAGTTATGACAAGTCAGATCATGGATGAATTGAGAAATGGTTTATCACCAGCTTCGAATGGTGTGGAACTCATCAATGCGGTCGTTGATCGTTTGTTAGAGCTGAATATCGATTTACAAGAAGTCTCTCTCGACGAGATGAAGACTCTGATATCGAGCGCCTGCAGCCTGAAGGCAAAAGGAGATCAACAGAAACGGAACCCGCGCACTTCAGACTGTGCGATTGCTTCTTAAGTCACTGTGATTTCATAAACAGGTGAATTTGAGATTTCAGTAATTAATTTCTTGGACAAATAGAGCCTCTAATGGTAAAACTCATGAATTCTCGTGATAGAATCTGTTTTTACCTAAGAGAGATCTACAAATGGAAGACTCAGGGCACGACCGGTCCAATTCAGAAGAGGCTAACAATCATTCTGAAGTTGTCGAGCGGATCGTGCAGTCACTCAAGGAAGGGAAGAAAATTGAGGCCATCAA
>JAJDEK010000541.1 GCA_029259875.1 Planctomycetaceae bacterium | reverse complement strand
AATGGGCCGCACGCCGTTGTGACCGACTTATCAGTGTGTGTGATGCAATGACAGACCTATATGTGGCTGCTGGTATCACTACTAAAGATCGCTGTGATACCGTTTACAGTGGGATGGATGTAGAACCGTTTCTCACGCCGTCTCGTCCTCCTGCAGAAGTCCGCCAAGAATTAGGGATCGAGCCGCAACATATTGTCATTGGCAAAGTGGCGCGGCTGTTTCATTTGAAAGGGCACAAGTATTTGATCGAAGCGGCCAAACAGGTCGTCGAAGCGCAACCACAGGTTCGCTTTCTGTTGGTGGGAGATGGAGTTTTAAGAGCCGAATTCGAGCAGCGTATCTCAGAACTGGGATTATCGGAACATTTTATCTTCGCTGGTCTGGTGCCCCCCGAACGAGTACCGGAGTTAATTCATGCCATGGACATTGTCGTGCATACTAGTGTCTGGGAAGGTTTGGCTCGCGTGCTACCGCAAGGATTGATCGCCGGTAAGCCGGTAGTTTCTTACGATATTGATGGTGCGCGAGAAGTTGTGATTCCAGACGAGACTGGCTATCTACTGCCACCCGAGTCGATTGAACCAATTTCAAATGCGTTGATTGAGTTGGCTTCTGATCCTGAAAAACGGCATCGTTTTGGTCAAACAGGGCGCGAACGATTTACCGACCAATTCCGGCATGAAACAATGACCCGTCGATTACGTGAGATTTATCAACGGGTATTGGATGAACGAACGCAAAACAAATGCTGACAGAACGAATCTTATTTCTGTATCAGAACGTTCACGCCTTTTTTGTTAGAGAGTACGATATCAGGGCGGCCATCACCGTTCATATCGGCCATTGAAAATTGAGTGCCCACGCCGGTATCGTTACCTGCTTCGATTTTATGGGGAATGAACTGAGGAGCCGCGTTTTTACCCCTTTTGATTTCATACCAGTACATGACGACAGGGTCTTTACCACCTGGGTCACTACCATTGTGAGCAAAGAAGCGTTTGCCAGTGACCATATCTCGCTGACCATCATCATTCATATCAATAAAATGCATGGCATGAGTTTGAGAATAACTCTTATCAATCAAATGTGCTTTGAACTTCGGCTTACCCTCTTCAGATATATTTTCGAACCACCAGATGCCAAACGCATGTGCTGAGCTGCCGATGATGTCGCTGTCCCCATCCTGGTCCAAGTCTTCTACATAGAGGTCAGCCATTTTTTCGGGTGGTTCTGCGCCATTCACACTGAGTGTAAACGGATGAAACTCCCAGAGACCTTCACCCAAAGTTTTGGGGGCTTCCCACCAGCCATGAGGAATGAGCACATCATTTCGACCATCCTGGTTGAAATCAGCGACTCCCAGGCCGTGGTAATATTTGAACGTACCGTTTTTCATCGGGTCGCCGGGTTTGCTAATCGGCATGAAGGTCCATTTTTTGGTTGCTAGTTCAGGGGGTGGAATTTCCAAATATCCCATCTGTTTTTCGGGCTGTGATCCAAAAACGAGTTCTGGTTTTCCGTCACCAGTTAAGTCCGTAAACTTGGGAGTTTCGTTACAGATACTGTGCCAGATGAGGTGCTCTTTCCAATGTCCCGATTTGTTCTTAGGATTTTCATACCAGTAGAATTCTTTACCGGGAAAGCTGACGTAAATGAAATCGGTCCAGCCATCCTGATTGATGTCGTACGCAAAGTTACAAAAGCTATCACTATATCCCTTACCGGCAACAAATTTTCCTGGCTCGCGGACTTCATGCATTTTCCAGTCAGGGGCTTCATACCAAACATCTCCGGCAATCACATCCATTTTGCCATCTTTATTTACGTCGGCTGCTGCGGAACCTTCAGAGCGGAAGGCGGCGTCCAGTTGTTGACGTTGCCATGTTTCGCCGGCGGAAAGTTCAAAGGAACTAGCCAACAGAACCATCAACGTAGTGACAGAGATAAAACTCAAGTGACGATAAAATGGATTGATAATTTTCATTGATGTTGTCCCGTAGTTAACTTGCGAACGCGGTAAGTCTCACTGTCACCAATATAGACATTTCCTCGAGGTCCCACATAGACACCATGCGGTCGAGCCATGCGGCACTTTGCAGGGTCACCATCCGGACCATCTCCTTTTTTGCCATCTCCGACAGCCGTTTCGATAATACCATTCTTTTTTCGAATGACACGAATGGTGTGACTTTCGGTATCAGCCAGATAAATATCTCCATTGGGGGCAACGGAAATTCCTTTGGGACCTGACAAAGTTGCTGCTTTTGCTGGTCCACCATGCCCCGTATATCCTTTTTTACCAGTCCCTGCAATGTGATGTAAAGTCTCATTATCCAAATCGATGCGATACACCATATTTCCTTCCCGTAACGCAAGATATAAAGCGCCTTTTCCAGAGCCCTCATCGAAGAAATCCAAAGCACGCGGCCCATTGAGTGGCGTTTCTGTTACAGACGCGCTATCGAGTGTTGGCTTACGTTGTCCTGTTCCAGAAAACGTACTCACGATACCTGTTTTTAAATCGACGCGGCGAATGCGATGATTGCCAATGTCACAGATATAGAGGTTGTCATTTTTATCCAGTGCGATGGAATGCGGACGCGAGAACGTTGCTTTGGTCGCAGGGCCACCATCACCAGAGAAACCTTTCTTGCCGGTACCCGCAACAGTTTCGATCTTACCAGTTTTAGAATCGACGCGGCGGACAACGTTGTTCACCATTTCAACGAAATACATATTGCCTGTCTGATCGAAGCGAACTTCATATGGCTCGTTTAGCTTAGCCTCAAGAGCCGGGCCGCCGTCACCGCTATAACCTTTTTTTCCAGAACCGGCGACCGTCGAAATCTGCCCGGTTTTTTCGTCGATGCGGCGAATCACATGACTTTTGATTTCACAGACATAGAGTGCGCCATCCGGTCCAAGTGTAAGACCATACGGTTCACCCACCAATGCATTTGCCGCAGGCCCGTCATCACCGGCGTACCCCAGTTTTCCGGTGCCTGCGATAGTCGAAACGGTTTGCGCGAAGACTTGTGAGACGAGCAGGTTTAGAACTAACAGGCTTATGAGTGAAAGAAAACGCGGCATGATTTGATTCCAGTTTGCATGATTACCAGAACTAGCGGGGAATGTCATCAAAAGGACGTTCTGGGTCGTCATGTTTAAATATTAAATAGGGACCAGCATTCGGATTATGCTTTAGCGCCTCAGCCATTGCAACTAATGTCTGTGCATTCGTTTTCTTATCGATCATCAGAATTTTCACTCCGTCAGTATGTTCTTTTTGTTTAAAGAACTGATCGATTAAGATATTTTCCGGCTTTCCTTGCTCATTCACAATCACGACATATTCAGCAGAAGGCTGGGGTACGAAAGGCCTTTCTTCTGAGCACCCCTGCAAAATCGTCAAACAAACTACAAGGCTTAACTGAGCGATTCCATTTCGAACAGAGTCGGTCATTAGTTAACGCCTCCCATGTCTGATTCCAGTTTGTCTTTGTTACTAAACAGGATGTTGGAATCCATCGGGCCAAACCAGCCAATTTGAAATGCCTTGGGATCTCCGCCATATGCTGACGTTCCGGTGCCTGAAATGGGTGCTGTTGTCACTCTTCCATCTGCCCAACCAATATTTGCTACTGTTCCCGTATGTCGAAAATGAATTGATGGATCCGGGCGAAATGATGATTCCTGATAAGTGGGCGTCCAGTTATTAATAAAGAAAGGTGGTTCGATAAAACTATATTCAATAATGTGCAGGTTGGGAAAGCCTTGGGCCAACGCAGAATCTGAAAAAGCGACTGTACGTGCCAGGCTCCCGATCTCTCGCATGTTGGTTGCAACTTGGTGGCTGAGTGGATATGGGTTCTTCCAGCTAGTGCCTCCTACATACGCCTGATTATAACCGTAGCCACCGCTGCCTCCTTCGAAGGCATTGGAGACAGTTCCATGTTCGGCGAAATTACCAAACGAAGGACACTTTTTAATTGCCGCGTTTTGTTCCAGGAAGGGAGCCAATGGTCCCAGGTGTGCTTGAAACTTTGTAGTTCCATCAGTCGTTACCCGTTCTCCATGCCAACGTTTTTTACCACCAAAACCAAGATGTTGATCGGCGGCAGCCCGTGGCCAAAAGCCGCCATTAGAGTCGGC
>JAJDEK010000055.1 GCA_029259875.1 Planctomycetaceae bacterium | reverse complement strand
CAATTGATTCATTCCCGAAACGTGCCGTAATAACGACGCGCTGGCGTTATTCAGATTCACGCCGACATAATTGACACACGATTCAATCACTTCATCCAGCGATTCTTTCAGACGTTTAGAATTCACATCATGTTGGTACATGCCAACGCCCAGATGCTGAGGATCTATTTTAACCAGCTCACTCAAAGGGTCCTGCAATCGTCGACCAATGGAAATCGTACCTCGAATCGTGGCATCCAGTTCGGGAAATTCTTCGCGTGCCACCGGACTGGCGGAATAAATACTGGCACCGGCTTCATTCACGATTAAATAACGCGCTTCGGGTAGATTCTGCTCGATCATCTCTGTGATGATTTCTTCTGTTTCGCGGCAGGCGGTACCGTTGCCGATGGCGACCAGCTTGCAATCATGTTCCTGCATAAATTCAGCTAACTTGTTGCGAGCATAGTCTTTTTTCTCTGGAGAACCAGTGACATACACCAAATCGTTTGCCAGACAATTTCCCATTTCATCGAGTACTGCAAGTTTGCAGCCGGTTCTTAATCCGGGATCAATGGCCAGGATGCGTTCGCCTCGTAAAGGTGGCTGAAGCAGTAAGTTTTTAAGATTACTAGCGAACACAGAAACAGCGTGCTTTTCTGCTTTTTCGGTCAACTCACGGCGGATCTCTCGTTCAAGGCTGGGCAGAATCAGACGCTGCAACGCATCGGTAACAACCTGCGTCAGAAATTCGGCAAAGCGATGACCACTTAAGTTTAATTGGCGGACAATTGATGAGCAGGCGGAATCTTCAGCCCAATCAAAGCGCACGCGTAGTGCTCCCGATTTTTCTCCTCGGTTCATCGCGAGAGTACGATGGTGTGGCACTTTGACGACGTGTTCCGAGAAGTTAAAGTAATCGCGATATTCCTGCCCGGATTCTTCAGCTGCCTTAGTTGCATTCACTGCAAGACGACCTGAGTTCCAGGCAATCTTGCGAGAGATTTCACGCACGTCGGCATCTTCGCCAATTTTTTCCGCGAGGATGTCAGCGGCTCCTTTTAATACATCATCGGTTGTGCGGGCGCCTTCTTCACTTTTCGTATATTTTAATGCTTCTTTTGAGAGATCCTCAATGCTGGTGTCACCCGACCAGATGGCATCGGCCAGCGGTTTGAATCCACGCTTTCTGGCAGTGGCAGCGCGAGATGTTCTTTTGGGACGATAGGGACGATAAAGATCTTCGAGCCGTTTGAGTGTATCAGCTTTTTCAATTTCTGCTTTTAACTCAGGGGTGAGTTGCTGTTGGGCTTCGATTAAACGCAGGATCGTGGAAGCACGCTCCCAAATTTGTCGTTTTGATTGAACCCGCTTTTGAATATCACGAATCTGAACTTCATCCAGATTACTGGTTCGTTCTTTTCGGTAGCGGGTAATAAACGGAACCGTATTTCCTTCATCCAGCAAAGCAATCACATTGAGAATTTGTTGTGACGTGAGATTCAACTCCAAGGCCATTTGCTCTGCGTCGTGTTCAGAGAAATGCTTGTTTGTCTGATTCGTTTTTATCTCAATCGTATCCATCCCGATCTCGATTCGTTCCGATCAATTAAGTTTTAAAATCTCAGATTTTGAATCTGATTCAATTACAGGATCTACTAGCAAACTTATTGTTAAGAATAACGGTTTTGAGAAAAAATAGAAACGGTTGCACGGTATCATCTAAACCGTGACTAGCATGACAGCGCAACGTTTCTGGAAAGTGTAATGGGCAATGCTCAAGTATGATAGGCTTAAGTGGTTCAAAAGATGCTTTGCAAAATCTGAATTTGGTTTGAAAATAACTTACCAATGAACTTTTTGATCTTAATTATTTTCATGTACTTACAATGTGTGGTTCCATAATAGTACAAACAAATTTGATCATCACTTTTCAACAAGCCTTTCTCTGCTCAATTTATGAACGCCGAAGTGGGTCTACATCACTTAACGTGTTATGTGTAAGTCATCTCAAGCCTTTGTGCTTTTAGTGTATGTAATTATCTCTCTTATTCTGTCGGTAGAATCGTTTTTCTCGTTAGGACCGAACCTTTTATCTGCCGATACAAAGATAAAGGGATAACCTCAAATGGTTATCGGCCTGGCTTGCGCAAAAGGGGCGTTTGCGTACTGACGAGTGATTCTACCACGATCAATTTAGGGGGGAGATGGCATGACGACTGCCGTCAAAATAAATACGTATCTACTTATCTTATTTGTGGTTAGCTTGGCAAATGGTGCCGAAGCGCAAGCAGGTTGGCCTTGGTCTTCCAAAGAACAAAAAGAGGCGAAGTGGGCAGAGAAGGCCTCTCGTCCTGTTGGCTCCCGTCAAAAATACAAATTTGGTGAGTTTTGGCCTCCTGTTCCCCGACCGACTGGACCAAAACGGGCTTTTTGGAATCGCTACCATCATGCTCACTATTGGCCACATCCTTATAATTGTGAAGATCAAGCTTATGTGCGTGATATTATGGAAAGACAGATGCACAATGGATGGACCGATCAAACAACACTCTATGCCTATCACTTTGATAAAGATGGTAACAAGTTAACACAAGCAGGCTTAATCCACTTGCGCTGGATTTTGGAGCATGCACCTGAAAACCGTCGCGTTATTTTTGTACAGACGGGAGATCATTCTATTGCAAGCCAAGAGCGATTAGCGAATGTCCAATATTCTGCCTCTGAGATGGCCGGTGGTCAAAACGTACCATCGACTGTGTTAAGAGTCACACCCGCTTATGGTCGTCCGGCACGTGAAGAAGACCTGAAATATCGAGCTTATGTCGGTTCCATTTTAGCTCCTCGAATTCAGTACACAGCCGGTGGAGGCTCAGCCGCCAATGGGGGTGAATAACCCCCCCGGTCGTTTTCTGTTTTTACCTCAAATGGTATTTCCAATTCACTTTAGTGTAAACGTAAACTAAAATGATTGATCGGCCTACGGAAGATGAATATCAGAATCCACCTGATGATTCAATTCTAGAGTATATGAAGGGCTCTGAAAAAGAGACAGGCTTGGAGCAGGAGCCTCAATCGACAGCGAAAAATCATGATCTCTCTGATCTGTATAACGACTTGTTTCAGAAAAAAAAGCCGTCCGTTGATTCACAAAAAGTCCTTGCTAAAGAGGAACTAGATGAAGCGATCATTCCGTTAAATGATGGCAAGTATGAAGGCGAACCGATTCCAGCGCCGCAGACGCTGGAACAAAGCGGTTTGACTTTGATACAGTTATGCAATCTGGTTCTGAAGCAGCTTTATTTACAAGGCAGTGCACTGGGAATAGAAATCTCTCGTAGCGCACATCTTCCTTTTAGCATTATCGATGAGTCGTTGATTTTTCTGAAAGAGGATAAATGTATTGAGGTGACTTCAGGCAGGTTGATCGGACGGTCCTCATATCGTTTTAATCTGACTGAATTGGGACGCATTCGCGCACGAGAAGCCTTTGAGCAATGCCGTTATGTGGGGCCTGCTCCGGTTCCTTTAGAAGACTATGTGCACCAATGCCGTTTGCAGACCGTCGCAGGTATTGATTGTACTCCCGAGAAATTGGAGCGTGCGTTTTCAGATCTCATTCTCCGTGAAGGGCTTCTGGATGAATTAGGGCCAGCAGTTTGTAGTGGACGCTCGATATTTATTTATGGTCCTCCCGGGAATGGCAAAACATTGATTGCGAAAGGGCTGGGACAATTTCTCAATCGGCAGGGGGGAGACATCTATGTTCCCTATGCGTTGCAGATGGAAAACAGCATTATCACGCTGTTTGATCCGACGATTCATCAAACAACCGATGATCATGAATTACAGGAACGGAATGCTTCTGATCCACAAAATGCCGACAGAATTTCAAAAATGAAAGACTGGGCTCAGCCAGAAAAAGATCTGCGTTGGCGGCGAATCAGACGTCCGGTTGTGATTACTGGAGGCGAGCTGACCTTAGAGATGCTCGATCTACGTTACAACCAATCCAGCAATTTTTATACAGCACCCCTCCACATCAAAGCGAACGGCGGTGTTTTTCTGATTGACGACTTTGGCAGACAGCTTGTCAGCCCCAAAGATCTTCTCAACCGGTGGATTTTGCCGCTTGAAGAGCGTGTGGATTACTTAACACTGGCAACCGGGAAAAAATTCTCAGTTCCTTTTGAACAGTTGATTGTGTTCTCAACGAATCTGGACCCCAAAGATCTGGTAGATGAAGCTTTTCTGCGTCGTATCCGACATAAGATTCAAATCAGCGCTCCGTCTCGGCAGGTCTTTACCGAAATTTGCAAGCTATGTTGTCGTCAACGCGACATCGAATACGACCCAGCTTTTGTGAATTACCTATATGACAATTGCTATAGTCAGGGAAAAGCCCCTAGATCAAGCGACCCGCGAGATTTACTGGAGATTATTCAGTCAATCTGCCGATTTAAAGGACAGAAACCCATCATTTCCACCCAATTAATATCAGAAGCAGCGCAACGTTTCTTCTGTCAAATATAAGTTCCTTTCTTACATCGCTTTATACAGCCTTTCGCATAAGGTCATAAAGCAACTTGATTCACTCATTTTTATTCATATCTAATGATTTTGTTCTTTTCATCAATTGAAAATAACAAATTGAATGGGCAGAGCCCGCTCAGAAAAATGATTGATTCGTAATTCACGTCTTTCACGTGCACCTCACGGAGGTAATAAAATGTCAGTACGAATAACTAAACAAACATGGATTACAGGAATTGCCTGTGCCTTGCTAGTGTGTAACGGTTGTTCTTCTATGCGCCAGGGATCAGTTGCCAATACCGATGACGCGCCGACCAGTTTGAAAGACAAAATATTTGTTGCGAAACAAAAACTGAAAGATCCAAACAAGTTTTATATTACGCATGGACAACTTCAGGAAAAGATGGGGGACGTGAAAACAGCCCGTTCCTCTTATGAAGTTGCTTTAGGGCAAAACCCGAAATCAGTGGAAGCAGTTCTCGGGCTAGCGCGACTGGATCAGGTTGCCGGTAATAAAGATTCAGCAGAAAAGGGATTTCAGAAAGCGCTCGAGATGGCGCCCAAGGATCCCAGTGTCCGTGCGAGCATCGGTCAATTTTATGTCGCTGAGAAAAAATGGGACCAGGCAGTTGTTCTGCTGAAGGAAGCTGTTAAGTCTGCTCCAGCAGATAAAAACATTCGTTATCAACTGGGAATAGCGATGGCTTCTTCTGGTGACTATCAGGGTGCGATGCCACATTTGATTCGTTCCGTTGGTGAAGCAGAAGCCCATTATAACATTGGTTATATTTTAAGAGATCGAGGACAATTGCAAGCGAGTGAGCAGCAATTCCTCCAGGCAGTTCTACTGAAACCAGAGTTCAACGAGGCGCAATATTGGCTCGACGAAATTCGTCGAGAGAAAGAAAATCGTCTGATGTTAGCCGGAGTGACATCGGGTGAAACATCAGGCCTCAATGCGGGAGCCAAACAGGTTTCGTATTCCAATTCACAAGTAAAAAATCAAAAGCCAACTCAGATCAGGCGACAAAAACCAGGTGTCGTTCAAGGAATGAGTCCAGCAGGAATTGCACCACAGAAGCCTATGTTAGGCTCTAGTGCGAAGTCAGCCGCACCACCAGCGAACCTGACTGCCGAACAACTAGAACAGTGGCGCAATCAACGAAAGTTTTAGTTCCGACATCGAAAAATTATTATGTATCGAAAAAATCAGGCCTTGGTAGTACTACCAGGGCCTGATGCGTTGACAGCCAGTGATCTTCAATTATGCAGATGCGGTTGCAGCCTGAAGTTCTATTGCTAGTTTCCCACACAGGCTTTGCAGAAGTGTAATCGAGTCTCGCGCTTGTTCTTCCGTCATCGTCATCGGCGGACTGACGCGTAATACATTTCCGGCCAGTGCCCCCAGTAAGTGAATGCCATCTCCACCTTCTTCACCAAGGTAACAGGCTTTAACGAATTCGATGGCGACTTCCTGGCTGGTTTTACCACCCATTTCGGCACACTCAATTCCGAATACCATGCCTTCGCCACGAACTTTGGCGATGACTCCCGTTTCTTTCAGACTTTGCAGACCTTCGATATAGATCTTCGAGAGTTTCTGAGCATTTTCCATCACGTCAGTGTTTTCGAATTCATCGAGTGTCGCTAGTACAGCAGCAGAAGAGACAGGGTTTGCACTCCAGGTATCGGAAGCTTCACCATACTTCAGGCAGGAAATGACGTCATTTGGTCCAACGGTTGCAGCGACAGGAATTCCATTTCCAAGTCCTTTTCCGAGCACGACGAAATCCGGTTCGATCTGATACTTTTCAAAAGCATACATACAGCCGGTGCGACCAAAGTTCGCTTGAACTTCATCCAGAATCAACATGATGTCATGCGCCCGACAGAAGTCCTGTAGCACTTTATGGTATGCAACCTGCGGATGATAACTTCCCCCACCACCAAGGTAAGGTTCCGTGATCAAGCAGTTAATCCGGTTACCATATTCATTCCAGAGTGCTTCCAATTCATTCTGATACGTGCTTGTATCCAGTGGTTGATCACATTTGCTGATATCATCACATTCCGTACGTGGGAAACTGATGAATTTAACACGGGGATCTCGATCTGGATCGGTTTCTGATCCGGTGACGGCTCCGGCCAAACCTTTTTTGCCGTGAAATCCATTGCGTGTTGCCAAAATGATGTCCCGCTCGGAGTCTCGGTGTAGACAAGCCCAAAGTGCTTTTTGCACAGCTTCTGATCCCGATGCTGCCCAGATCACTTTATCGCAACGATTGCCACCTTTAAAGGATTGAATGTTGGCGATGAGCCGTTTACTAGCTACGGTTTCAATTTCGGTGACAGCGTTATAGGCCGTGAGTGTGACTGCTTCAAAGTAATCGCCTTCCCCTTCGCCCGTCATATGTTCTGGTTTCCAGCCAAGATATTCGCTGAAGCGCTTCATCCAGCGACGGGGATTGTGCCCTAGGTTGGCAACAAGCACACCAGAAGTGAAGTCATACAATCGGCGTCCTTCCGGCGTCCAGTGAAAGCAACCTGCGGATTTCGCCAGAACCGCTTGGCTGGGAGTGAATGTGCGTAAGGCCAATGGTTCTGTCTGGAACAAATCCTGACGGATTGCGTTAGATTGATTTTCGTTATCAAATTGAATGGCTGTGGTCATAGTTTTCTCTTTTGAATTTAGGATGATAAAGGGATACCAAATGATGTTTTAAAGAGTGAAAAAATCCAAGTAAGCTTAAACCGTTCCTTCGTAAAGCACTTCTGCTTCGGATGAGCCCGGACGATAGAGGACCAGACCTCCTTTTTCGTCGTTGACGCGGACGACACAGTCCGGTTCACCTTGAACGTGTTTTTCGAGAATGGCTTCCAATGCCTGCACGGCGGCAACAGTCTGCCTGTCAGCAGATAGGTCGTTGTAACTTAACGCTCGTACTTCTTCGAGACGTTGTTGACGTTCCGATGCGGGACCGCCAAGCTCAATCATGGCGACTTCACGGGCGAAGCGTTCAATGACTTCGATTCCATAACCACGTTGTGAACGGGCTCCCCAGGGTTCGACGAATGTGCCGTTGTAGTGGTTGTTCATTGAGTTTTTGAGTGTGAATGGTGTTTTCTCTTCCACCGTGCATTCCACACCACGCTTGCGTGAATGGCCATTCCATAAACCGTTATCAAAACGAAATTGAACTTCCTGTTCGACGTAACCGGGAAAATTATCCGGTGTGACCCAGGATGTGTGGATGTCAAAGGCGGCTTCACGTCCTGATTCATATTCGTAAACCATTCGCATCTGGCAACTATCCCAGGTGGGACCATCTTTATCGCCAACCAAACCACGTTGACCAGATGCGGTAATCGTCTTCAGTTTTCCACCGAACGTAAAATCAATCAGTTTAATATAGTGAACGGCAACATAAGTGCCTGGATTACGACCAGTGATCCACTGCGCAAACTGACTGCCAGAAATCGACTTTGGTTCCAGCAGAGAGCAATAGCCATTATTAATGTGCTGTAGCACATCGTCATGCACCAGGGTTCGCAGCTTTTTATGATCTGGATCGAGCAGTTTGTGATAAACAATCTTTGCAGCGACATTATTTTCCAGGGCAAGCGCAGTCAGCTCATCCAGTTCATGCAACTTCAGGACAGACGGTTTCTCGACGATTAAGTGCGTTCCGGACTCGAGAACTTTTTTACAGGAATCAAAGTGGCGATCATCGGGAGAAGCGACACAGGCAAAATCCAATCCCGATGCCACCATCTGTTCAATCGCATTGTCGCCAGCGAAGCTTTGAAATCCACCGACTTTATCACCGCGTTCAGCCAGATACTTTTCTGCACGAGAGCCGGTTCGCGTCGCGACAGCATCCAGTGAAATCTCTACGGGTCCCGTGGCTCTTTGATAGAGGCCTGTTTCATGGACTGTTTCAAAAAACGGACGATATGTCTCATCGACAATCATTCCAAATCCAACCAAGCCCGCTTTCAGCTTGTTTTGGTGTACCTGAGAACTCATTAAAATATTCCTAAGTGAATTCAAATTACAGGGTTTTGCGAGATGCTAAACCTATGAAATTCGCTATAATTAAGGTTAAATGACGTTTTTGTCTTACATGTTTTCTTGAAAGTGAATACACTTTAGGTGTCTGCCTAGGAAATGTCAAGCCAATGTGGCGATTTGACAAAAAAAGAAATTGGCGCTCCAATGACGGTATTCAATCCATTCTCTACCGAGAAATTTCGATATTTTGGGTGAAACGAGACTCATATGAATAATGACGTTACTTTGGTGTCTGATTTGGGTGAACATAATCTAAAAGAAGACGATGATAGCCCTTCGCTGGTCGATGAAGTTTATCAGAAATTGTTGCTCAGAATCATTCGTTGTGAACTTCCCGGTGGGACAGAGCTGAAAAGTACACAATTGGCGCGTGAACTCAGTGTAAGTCGTACGCCAGTAGTACAGGCGTTGGCGCGACTCCAGGCAGATGGAATTGTGATCCAGCAAAAAAATCACCGTGCAGTTGTCAGAGAAGGGGCCGAAAACTGGTTAGTCGAAATCCACGAGTTGCGGCTGTTATTAGAACCTTCCGCGGCTGCGATGGCCGCACAAAGGATTACTGAAGCAGAGTTGACTGAGTTACAAATGCAGGCGGCCGACGTCAAAACCTGTCAGCAACAGTATGAAGCAGGAGACCGGTCCAGCGCACACTTACAGAAGTGGAGTACAGCATCTCGATCATTTGACTATGCTTTGCATTTGGCAATTGCCGACTATTGTGGAAATTTGCCAATTTCTGAAGCCATTCACAAATGTTGGAGCTATAAACGGGTTTCCTATTCTGCTGCAGAGGAAACACCAGAAATTATGACGCGGGGATTATATGACCATACTGTTCTCTTGGATTCATTAAAGAATCGCGATTCTGAAACCGCCTCTGTAGCGATGGCCATGCACTTGCGAAATGCTTCTCGGATGCGGCCTGATCGGTTAATTGTTTAACAGGCCCGATCCTTCTTTTTAATGATCAAAATTATGAAATGCAGTTGAAAAGCGAGTGGGATCTTCTCCTAGCTCTTGAAAGTTATCCAAAACCTGTCAAAAATGGCTTCAACGCCAACAATTTCGTTGGCTTACTCTTTTATCCGCTTTAGATTTTGAAACAAAAGGCAAAAATTCGTCATGTCAGACAACCCTCGTGTGATTTTAAGTGCATTTGCAGATGAAGCAGCGAATAATAAAACAGCGATTGAGCAAATGGTGGCACTCTCTGCTTTGGGACTGAAATATTATAGTCCGCGGTTTATTGACGTGAATGGTGATGGAAACGTCAAACATGTCGTGGATTTGAATAAAGCGGAATATAAACAACTACTCAAGCTGCATGATGAGTATGGTATGAACGTGACCAGCATTGGAGCCCGTGTTGGTAAAATCAAACTGGTTGACAAGGATGATGGCTCTCATAATGTGTTTGTACCGTTCAAACAATATTTGAAAAAAGAAGTCGCGAACACCATAAACGCAGCTACCACACTGGGTACGAAATTGATTCGAGGTTTCTCTTTTTATCCTCCCAAAGGCGAAGATCCAAAGCCTTATATGAATCAGGCCGTCGACCAGATTGGTCAGATTGCAGATCTCTGTAAGAAGGCTGGGCTTATTTATGGCCTCGAAATTGAGCCAAATCTGATCGGAGAGACTGGACCGTTGCTGGCAGAGCTGGCTCGGAAAGTGAAACGCGCGAATATGGTTACCATTTATGATGGAGGAAACATCGCGGCACAAAATAAAGATGCGATGCAGTGTTTGAGCGAGTTTCGTGATATGAGCAAATCGATGGGCTGGTTGCATATTAAAGATTACGCCGTCGATCGTGATTTGGAATGGACTGGTGTCGTTGACGAAGAGCGATTGAAAAACTTTGTTCCGGCCAACGTTGGTGATGCCGGGCATGAATATGTCTTACGCGAACTCCGTAAACTTCTTCCGAAAATGGAGAAAAAAATGAAGAAGTTGGGTGTGCCTGGCGTCTTCCTGGAAGTAGAACCACACTTGAAAGGTGGGGGACAGTTTGGCGGGTTCAGTGGACCTGACGGCATCGGAGTTGCTGTGCGGGCACTCTGTTCCGTTCTCGATTATGTAGGCATTGATTACGATCTGCGGACATTCAAAGACATCCAGGTTTTACGCGGTTTCTAATTCCATTGACTTTGTTTTCGCTGATCGTTGCGAGGCGAGGGCAATTGGTCCAAGAGAAAACTGTGATTTCCTGTTTCATTTGTTACAATTACAATAAAGTCGTTCAAGAGTAAAAAACAATGTCTTTTGATCCACAGCACTTGCAGGACATTATTGCCTGTCCGAAAACAAAAGCGAAACTTGTGTGTGACGGTGATTTCCTGGTTTCTATTGATCCAACATCGCGGCTCAAATATCCCATTAAAGACGGGATCCCCGTGATGTTGATTGATGAAGCGACCGAAGTTCCTCAGGCAGAGTGGGCTGAAATCATGAAACGCCATGACCGAAATCCTGTTTCAGGAGAGTAGTCTCCTGAACGATGATCCTATCAGAGGAGTGAAGCTGATGAACGCGTCGCAGAAATTACTGGCTTGGAATTGCTTCATCAGATTTCCACTTTTCTTGTTGGTCTGTTGTGTATTTACTCTTTCACTGTTTGCCGACGAACCTGCGTCTCAAAAGCAGAGTCAGCAGAATTCTAAAAATACGCTTTACACATATCAGCGGGATCATGATCCTAATGGCATCGGAAAGTTCTATCGGGGACGGGAAATCGCGCGCGTGATGGGCTATCAGGGAGCGCCCTGGCTTGAACGCAAAGCACGTGAGCAGGAAGAACG
>JAJDEK010000540.1 GCA_029259875.1 Planctomycetaceae bacterium | reverse complement strand
GAATAAAGGCCACTAGTCATATGAAACAACTGCTCTTTGCCACCTTGATCCTCTCCAGCATATTCGTAGTTTGTACGCATACGACCCAGGCGCAACGCCCTAAACCCAATTATGATGAAGCGAAGATTCCGCAATATACATTGCCTGCTACCCTAAAAACTTCTGCTGGAAAGAATGTCGATTCGCCCGAACTTTGGTGGAAAGTCAGACGCCCGGAAATTCTGCGTCTATTTGAAAGTGAAGTCTATGGCAAAAGTCCTGCACCCCCGAAAAACATTCTCTTCGAGGTTACCTCACAAAAAAATGACGCACTGAATGGCAAGGCAATCCGCAAAGAGGTTTCCGTTTATTTTTCCGGAAAAAAAGAAGAGCCTCGCATGGACCTGCTGATTTATCTACCAGCCAAGGCAACGAAACCGGTGCCGGTCTTCATCGGCCTTAATTTTTATGGCAACCACACGATTGCCAATGATCCTGAAATCACACTCTCGACCAAATGGATGCGGGCAAATAAAGCCAAGGGAATCGTCGATCATCGTGCGACTGAAAAATCAAGAGGTACCTCGGCTTCGCGCTGGGCCATTGATCAGATTTTAGATCGCGGCTACGGGTTAGTCGCAATTTATTGTGGCGATATCGACCCTGATTATGACGATGGCTTTCAAAACGGTATTCACTCTTTGTTTAATAACAAAGGCCAAACCAAGCCGGCGGCTGATGAATGGGGCACGATTGCCGCCTGGGCCTGGGGATTGAGTCGCGCAATGGATTATCTCGAAACAGACGACCAAATCGATCAGAAGCACGTCGCCGTCATTGGACATTCGCGGCTCGGTAAAACATCGCTCTGGGCTGGAGCACAAGATCAACGCTTTGCGTTGGTCATCTCCAATAACTCCGGTTGTGGAGGCGCTGCTCTCAGCCGACGTCGTTTTGGTGAAACGCTGAATGTGATCAACAATGCATTTCCGCATTGGTTCTGCGATAATTTCAACAAGTACATTGACAAAGAAGAGGAACTTCCCGTTGATCAACACATGCTGGTATCTTTAATCGCACCTCGCCCGGTATATGTAGCTAGCGCAGTCAAAGACCAATGGGCAGATCCACGTGGAGAATTTCTATCTGTACTGAATGCAGAGCCGGTCTACAAATTATTAGGAACTTCCGGATTTGGTGCGAAACAGATGCCGAAAGTCAATCAGCCCATACAGCAGCGCATGGGCTATCATATTCGCACTGGCAAGCATGATGTGACTGATTATGACTGGAAGCAATACCTTGATTTCGCAGATCGGCATTTCCGAGGCAGCTAACCTTCGTCCATGTAGCTCCTCTCGATCACGAATTCGATTCAACATCTTCGTATTTCGTGATTTTTCAGCATAAAATCCAATGCACAAAGTGGCTGGAACATTGGGTTTTCGCTGCTCCTAAGGGAGATTTCTACAACGCTGCTTGCCTCAGCCAGAACAGCCACGATAATATGAGTGGGTAACACTTTACTATTCTTAGATTGATTTAACGATTCCATGATGATGAATAACCGTATCCGGCCCCTTTTCTCATATTACTTACATATCGACAAGATTTGCTTGATCACTCTGGCATTACTGATCGCAGTGCCTGCCCAGTTCGCGCTTGCCGATAAGGCGTCCGATGAATTTCAACTGGCAATTGGTCTGTATAAACAAAATCGTTGGGAACTGGCTACGGAAACGTTTCAGAAGTATCTGAAGAATTATCCCAAGCACGCCAGTGTTCCTCTGGCTAAATTTTACCTCGGGCTGACACTCGTTAATCAGCAAAAATATCAAGAGGCAAGGGACGTCCTCAGAGATTTTGCAAAAGAGTACCCTAAAAACGAAAACGCGCCCGATGCACTTTATCGCATTGGTGAATGCAGTTACTTGCTGGATGACCTGGAAGCAGCGGACAAAGAGTTCACGGAATTTCTCAAACTCCACCCAAAACACGCACTGGAAGAGTGGGCATATCCTTATTTTGGTGATGTCATGCTCAGGCGTGGCAAATTTGCAATGGCTGTAAAAAGTTTTCAGAGATCATTAGAACGCCACCCCAAAGGCGCCATGCGCGAAGATGCCGAATTCGGTCTCGCCTCGGCTTATCAACTAAACAAACAGCCCGCTGAAGCAGAAAAACAGTTCAAGGAAATTGCCGGCAAAAAAAATCACTCCCGCGCCAGTGACGCACAGATGTCGTTAGCCACATCTTTGTTTGATCGTAAGCAATTTCAGGAAGCAGCAAATGCGTTTCTAGAAATACCAAAAAAGTTCCCGGAGAGTCCCTTTGGTATGACCGCACGACTCAATGCTGGTTATGCGTTTTACGATTTAAATGAGTATCCCAAAGCAATTGAGCAGTTTGACCTAGTTGCCAAAGACCCTAAACAAACAGCTAATGCTTTGTATTGGAAGGGAGTGAGCCTTAAAGGCACCCAGCAATTCCCTGAAGCGATTGTCGCATTGGAACTGTCACTTAAATCGAACCCCAGTCCAAAACAAAAAGAGCTAACAACGTATCAACTGGCAGATATTCTATTACGTTCTGGAGAACCTGCTAAAGCTAAACCCTTATTTCTCGATTTCATAAAACAATGGCCGACAAGTGATTTCGCTGATGACAGTTTACATTTTGCAATTGAATCTGCATTACTGACCGATCAATTAACGGAAGCTGCAAAATTGGCAATTCGGTTTGAAAAGGAGTACCCCCAGAGTGGACTGCGGCTGCATCAGGAGCTTCTGAAAGGCCGTATCAGGGATGCTCTTGGTAAAGACGAAGATCTGAAAATTGCTTTGACACATTTCCAAAACGTCTTGGAACAAACCAAGCTTGAAAATACGAAACTGCTGGCACGGCTTTATCTCGCGCGCACGTATCAGAAATTAAATCAGTTTAAAAAGTCAGTAGAAGTACTGGAGCCATATTTAAAAGATCCCAAAGTCAACAAAAAATCAAGCGAATACGCCGACGCGCTCGTCCTGCAAAGCAGTAGCTTCAGTTCACTTAAAAAGTATCCAGAGGCAGAAACACTCTCTACCGAATATCTGAAACAATTCCCCGATGGTCCGAGAATTAATCAAATCCTCGCCAACCTGATCATCATCACTGCCAAAAATAATAAACCGCAGGAAGTTGATAAGTATCTCGATCAATTGAAAGCACGAAAACCAAACGTCGAACTGCTACTTCAGACATACAGTCAGTTAGCAGAACGAGACTACGAGCAAAAACAGTGGGCACGAGCAAAAAAATTCTTCGCTGAAATCGTAAAAGCCGGGTTGGGTACTCCAGAATATCCGGCTGGACTTTCGGGATTGGCTTGGAGTGAATTTCAACTAGAAGAGTATCAATCCGCGGCAGCACATTTTGAACAATTCGTCAAAGAATTTCCGGAAAATCCATTAGCTGCTGAGGCCACTTTCATGCAAGGTCGGAGCCTGGAAAATAACAAACAACTGGAGGCAGCCGTCACCGTTTTCCAAAACGCGCTGACCAAATTCGCTCCTTCGCGCTACGCAATGCTCTCTGGTTTGCAAGCAGCACGCACTTTATTCAAGCTAAATAAAATAGATGGCGTCAATCAAGCCTACGAAAAACTATTGCAAAAATTCCCCAAGCCAGAGAAT
>JAJDEK010000539.1 GCA_029259875.1 Planctomycetaceae bacterium | reverse complement strand
GTGGATGGTGATACCGAACAAGATAACTGTGTTACCTTACGTGATCGTGACACGCTGGAACAGGTACGCGTCCCCATTGATGATGTTGTGACCGAAATTCAAAAACGACTCAATGGCTGAGTGAATTCAGAGTCTGCTGATATTTCACGGTAAAATCCAGAGGAATGTTTTATGGCCAACGACAATATGGACCGCAGGAGTTTTGGGAAATATCTCGCTGGTGGCTCAGCGGCTTTTATCACCGGGGCTGCTTCTTCCTCTGCTAAAGAACCGATTGTGGATGGCATTTCGCGACCATCAAATACGATGATCATTGATGGGGGAGGACAATCCGTATGGAATTCGACGGCACAACATGTTCGGACCAGCGGTTGGGTTTCTCCCGATGGGAAAGTATTTCATGAAGCAGCGCGGAATATTCCTATCGTTGAAGAAGACGATGTGATTGTGTGTGGAGGCGGCCCAGCCGGAGTCGCGGCTGCACTAGCTTCTGCCAGGAGCGGAGCCAAAACCAGATTGCTGGAAGTGAATGGTTGTGTGGGCGGAGTCTGGACTGCGGGAGCTCTGACATTGATTATTGACGCCCAGAATAAACCGGGCGTCATGCGTGAGATTTTGCAAAAGTTGGAAGAGAGAGGTGCCAGTAATCCATTGCAGAATGGATCAGTCGCCTACGATACTGAGAAGACCAAATTACTGTTAGAAGATCTGTTGTTAGAAGCAGGCGTTAAAATTCAGTTACATACCAGAGTTGTGGGCGCTGTGACAGATATCAATAATCGTCTGTCAGTGATTGTGACGGAATCTAAATCCGGCAGGCAGGCCTGGAGAGCAAAGTCTTTTATTGATTGTTCGGGCGATGGTGATTTAGCTGCACAGGCAGGCTGTGGCTATGAGTTTGGTCAACCGGGAACAGGCCTTACCCAGCCGATGAGTTTGATGGTATTACTCACAGGCGTGAGCACTGATGGAATCGCTCAGTTCATTCGAGGAGATGCGGAGCCTCGCAAACTTGGGAATCCTAAGAAAAACCTTCTGGCAGAATTTCAACGTGCGGGTATTGATCCCTCCTATGGTGGTCCGACGATCTTTCGTGTACGTGATGGGCTCTATGCGATGATGGCCAATCACGAATATGGAACACTGGCGATTGATGCGGCTCACGTTACAGAAGCCACATTACAAGCACGTCGCGAAGTTCATAAGCTGATCAATAGTCTGAAAAAGTTGGGCGGTCCCTGGACGAACTTGGAGATCGTTGCGACCGCCGAACACATCGGTACGAGGGAAGGTCGGCGGATCCTTGGACGCTATCAAGTGACAGACGAAGATTTAAAAAAGGGCGCCCGTTTTGATGATGGGATTTGCCATGTGCGTTTTGGAATCGATGTTCATTCTACGAATCCTGGTAAAACTAAGGCGATTGAAAAGAAACCGTTTAAATCGCGACCCTATGATATTCCGCTACGGGCTTTAATTGCCCGTGATGTGACAGGATTGATGATGGCTGGGCGTTGCATCAGTGGTGATTTTATTGCACATAGCAGTTACCGTGTTACTGGCAATGCAGTTGCAATGGGAGAGGCAGCAGGAGTGGCGTCAGCACTAGCGGCAACAACTCGGAAACTGCCTCATGAAGTCCCCTTCTCTGAAGTTGCAAAACAACTTGAACAGATTCGATCAGCAGATACGCAACAGGTCAAAAGCTAGTACAGATCTTACACTTTTCTAGCGTATCAAAGCGCTTTGACCAGATCATGCAAGTTCTGAGCCAATAGTGCATCACCAGTCATTCCATTGAGACAAGAAACAGAGCGGCTGAAGGGAATCGAACCCTCGTCACCAGCTTGGGAAGCTGGGGTAATACCATTATACCACAGCCGCTGATTTCTCTATTAGACAGCCTATGCTTGAGGAAGGTTCAGGTCAAGCGAAATTTCTGACTCGCTATAGCGGCGTATCGAAGATGTTTTTCAGAGACTTCTGAGGATTACTAAAATCAATTTCGATGGCACTATTCATCCCTTGCAGAAGTATTTTGTTGAATCGAGGTTCGATATGCATTTGCAAGAGCGTGTCTTTAATAATATTGTCTTTAAAGCCAATCGTATTTCCAGTTTTGGCATCCATAATCTCGAAGAGGAATGAGTAGCTTGTACTCTTTGATTCGGTCCGAATTTTACTCATGAAAATCAAAAATGGAAGTTGGTACTGAGAGGTATCAATCCAGGATCGTTTTGGAAGGTTACGACTCCAGAGCATTTTACCAGACTTTTTATCGATGCTAATTAAATCATTGTCTACATGTACTACATTTAAAAAAGAATCGCTTACATAAAAGTCACGGTGAGGAGATCGCCTTCGAGGTGTTGTATAAGAGAAGTTGAAGTAGTATCGGTTCTTGTCAGAAAAACCAACAAATTTGTTTAAATTCTCAAGCAAGTTGTCGGGGATTGTGGATTCAACAATGACGTTCCCCGTTTTTACATTCAAGACTCTGAGTCGATTGGGAGGTAGTAGAATTGCCAGCTCATTAGCGGAGACCTGAGTTGAAAATCCTGAATTCAGCACAGGCTCATCAAGTAGAAGACGGTCGGTCAACGGATCCCATAATCGTACTCTTTTTTCGGTTGTGGATGTCGTTTGATAAAAGAGCATACGTCCGAAGGCATGGCGAGACCGACTATTCAGATCAAGCTCACCTTTTCGAATCAATTCACCTGTGGTAGAACTATAGACATCATAGTTTGTTCGATTGATACTGAAGGCGACAACCGCTTTCTGATCACCAATCAAACCCTTGCTGGAATCACTTAAATAACCGGATTTGGTAGGGATGTTTTTGCGTTCCCATAAGACTTTTCCAGTGGCGGGATTTAAGCCAAATAGCCGATTGTCCCACTGGAAAATGCAGACACGCGGGCCAGATGGACCTACATAAAACACTGATTGTGAACCATTCAAATCGTCAAATTCTGCCGTCCAGAGTGGACTGGATATTTCATCTTGAAGATGAAGTAACGAAACCCCCTGAATTTTTCGACTGCTACCCAGCGGAATGAAATGTCCTACAAATGTATTACGGGAATGATAGGGGTATGAGATTCGGTCAGAGATTTTGACCTTCCCAATATTTTGTCCCGCGTGTTTATTGATGACATTAAGAGTCGATCCTGCTTTCAGCAAGAGTTGAGAAATTTCTGGAGGAGGTAGAAATTTACGGTCGTATTTTTTATAGATTGCTTTGATTGCAGGTGGCGGAGATCCAACATGGCTTTGTTGGATTGAAACATGAGATACGGAATGTTTGAAAGGTTGCATTGCTTGAAAAATGGTCCAAACTCTGAACGTACGGTTAAAGCGATTCACATATTGAGTTCCCGTGATTCCAGAATCGAGTGAAATGTTTGCAAAATTTTCGTTGAGTTCTTGCAGCAAGGAAGCTGCTTCGTGAGGGAGACTAGCCAATTGCCATAATTCCAGTAATTGGCGTGTTGCAGTAGCAGCAATTTCAGGATCGGGGTTGGAGCGATTTTCCAGTAGCAAAAATTCTGCCCGTTGGTTTTCACCCTGTTGAATCAATTTATCTGCTAAAGCACTACGTACTTCTACTGCTTGAGCCCAACTACCATAGGTATCGAGGAATGATTGCAGAGTGATTACGGACCCATCTTTCAGAGCCATTTCCTGGTCATTAGAAATAAGCGAATCAACTTCTTCACGTGCGTTGGGGTCTGCTTTTGTGGTTACTTTTTCCATCAGGCCGCTAATGAGACTTTTTAGCGTTACCAGATGATTGGCATCGCCTGCCATTGCCAAAGGTTGGTTCACATCAATTTTTTTAAATTCCTCAGCAATCTCCAATAAACCCTGATAATCTTGCTGCTTAAGCAAATACTTTGATTTGCGGGACAAGAAACGGCCTCGTTCTATCGGAGTGGTGGCAAGTTCTTCGATTTTTGCTAATAACTCAAATTCATTTTGATTGGATTTGTTTAACTCTGCATAAAGCAACTCTCGTAACAGTGACTCAGAACGTTCTTTCACGGGAGATGCTGATTGCACTGAAATTAAGGCTTCGAGTTTTTGTTGTGCATTTTTCAGATTACCGAGTGCGAGTTCTAGTTCGGCTTTTATTAATTGATTATTTTGAGCTTTTGCAGAATTTAGTGAGAGTTCTTGATCTTGCGGCAAACTGGCGAGCATCGCTTCTGCTTGTGAGAATGAATCTATTTGCCAAAGTCCTAGAGAAATGATATGCCCTTGATGTGCGATGATATTTCCTGGATACCAGTTGCGTTGAGTACTATTTTTGTTTCGTGCCTGCTTGTCTTTAGAACTAAGTTGGAATGCATAGTCTGACCCTCGCTGCAATTTTTGTTTAAATTCATGATTCAGGATGTCAGAAATTTGGGTCGTGTTACTGAGTGTAAAGCCGGATTCTTTACCTGAAGGGATGTGAATACTGAGTAGGCTTCCCGACTTAATTGGTAGAAGATAGTTGTTGCGCGATAAAACACCCTTGCCAGTGACGGGGCCGACATGTAGATGCCAGAGCTCTCTACCATCTTCAACATGTCGTCCACGACAATAATCAGAGCCAACAACTAAAACTGTTTGATCAACAACAGCAGCAATGAATTCGCCATCTTCCCGAGGAACTTCATTCCAGAGAGGAACTCCTGATTTCAAATCTATACAATGAATAAAAGGTGATCCACTGGGCAGATAGAAAACTCGATGTTTATCAATCACAGGTACGCTGGTCAGACCTTGATGACCGAACGAGACCGGGGCATAATATCGTTTTTGTGAAATTCTGCGATAATGGTCTCCTTCACCATAATAGTAATTCCAGAGTAAATCTCCATTGGTTGCGTCAATAGCGACCAGTGTGTCTATTTGCGTCGGACAGACAATGATTCCCTGGCTACTCGCGAGGGGACATTGTTTGTGAGCTCTGTTTCGATCAGAGTGAATGGGTTGGTTGACATAGGCAATCCCCTGTTTCCAGTAAATGCTTCCATTCCTCGGATTAATACATAGTATAGAGATCTGGCTATTATGTTCTGCAACGGCATAGATATGGTTACCAACAGGTAGGGGTGCTCCTAGAAAATAGTAGCCGCCAATGCTCCAGGTTGGTTTTGTTTGAAGTATATTCTCTTTCGAAGAAGTCGATGGTTTTTTAATAGATTCATCGTCGATGGAGCGGGCCATTTTCGGTTTTACAGGCAAAGCCAGGAGCCGATTACCTCTCTGGGAAACAAGTGGAAAATGAGAAATCCGGCGTCGAATTCCTAGATTCAATTGTGGTTGGATTTGAGGAGTCAAATTTGGCAGATAATCAATGGCAAAAACATGCTGACCATTGCTGGAGAGTGAACCATATAGGGAACTATAATAGTAGAATTTATAGAGCGGTAGATTTTGTGAGTAGGTTGT
>JAJDEK010000538.1 GCA_029259875.1 Planctomycetaceae bacterium | reverse complement strand
CGAAACACTCATCGTCTCCAACTACGAGAATGATGTCCAGACTTTGACTTCAGATGCAGAAGCCAACCTGTTGAAGTTCAAAGAACTGATGGAAATCTTAACTGAAGAAGAACAAAAACGCTGGACGGGAATCAAAAAATCCTTCCGCAAAAATCAGCAATTCAAAAACGTGGGAGGTGAAGAAGATCGGTTGGCTCAGGCGATTTTACAGCTCAGCAATGTCAGTGAAGGGCTAAGTGAGATCCGTGAAACGATGGATACGGGAATCAGCCAACTGACACAAGAGAAAGAAACGAGCCTCGACCAATACGCGGGCGCTTTTATAGAACGATTCCAGCATCTTGCTGAGGGACTGGAAGCCATTCAGGTCACGCTCAGCTCTGGTACGAAAGACGTGACCACTCTCTTTGAGCAATCGCAACAGAGCGCATCTGCTCCAACAACCTCACAGCCAAGTCAGCCTGCGACTGAAGAGACACCCGACAAAATCACAGTCGTCAATAAAATTCCGCGTTCGTTACTCAACGTTCTCGAAACACAGTTCGACTTGATGCAAGGCTGGATGCAACCGCTGCTAACGGCCTCTCATACCAATCAGAATGAAGTTCAGGAACTACGGGATTTGATCACCCGCTGCCTCAAAGATTACAATGCACTCATCAAACGTGTGGATGACGAATAGTCCATTGACTGTGATTCCATCAAGAGTCATTACGCCAGTTCGTGTAGCGGCTCACCATAGGGGAGCGTAATAATCGGGCGCCCCGAGTGGTCGAGATAGTGCTTTTGCGTGTCGATCCCCAGGTGTTGATAAATGGTGGCGAGCACATCTTGCGGCGTCTTGGGATTATCTTTGGGAAACGCGCCCTTGGCATCCGATGAACCAACTACGCGTCCCCCTTTGACAGGTCCTCCCGCAATAGCAGCACTAAAGACATTGGGATAATGATCGCGGCCCGCATTTTTATTCACGCGTGGCGTTCGACCAAACTCGCCCCAGGCAACAACGAGTGTGGTTTCCAAAAGGCCCCGCTGGTCCAGGTCTTCAAGCAAGGCGGAGTAACACTGGTCCCAGCGAGGCAGAAATCCGTTGCGCATCGAATCAAAGCCTTTCACGTGTGTATCCCACCAGCGACAGTCTACTGTGACCAGTCGCACTCCCGCTTCAACAAGACGACGGCCTAATAACATGCGCTGCGAAAACGCGCTTGCGCTGCATCGAGTCGGGTCCATGGGATTGTACCGCGACATAAATCCATAGCGTTCCCGCGTATTGCTGCGTTCTGAATCGAGGTCGAAGGCTTTACGGGCTTTGTCAGAACTGAGAATGCCAAACGCCTGTTGCTGGAATTTGCTGATCGCATCCAATTGTCTCGATCCGTCAATATCGGTGCGTAACTGATCGAAACTTTTCAGTAAATCTTTACGCTGGCTAAAGCGATTGCCATTGATGCCTTCTACCAGTGAAAAGTTTTGTAACGTAAAAGGACCGTCACTCGCGGGGTCAGCCAATGTCTCAAAAGGCTTGTGTGCTACGCCGAGGTAGGCAGAATCGGTTCCCGGTACTTGGCGAGGGATCATGACATAGGGAGGCAGCTCAGGTGTTAGATGTCTCAACTGCTCTGAAACAATGGAGCCACAACTCGGATGAACGTTCACAGCGGGGTTCGTGCCTGGGGGATGTCCGGTAAACAGAATCTGGTCACCAGCAGAGTGACCGGCATTTGTATGATGCAAACTACGGATAATAGACCATTTATCCATGATCTTGGCACAGCGCGGCATCAGATCGACAATTTGAATTCCGGGAACGGATGTTTTGATGGCACCAAATTCACCACGGAATTCCGCGGGTGCGCTCGGTTTGGGGTCCCATGTTTCATGTTGAGAAGGGCCGCCCCGCATCCAGAGAACGATGACCGAGTTCTCTTTTTTGGCAGCGGGACCTGCTTGTGCTTCATGTCGCAGGAGGTCAGACAGCGTCAAACCGGTAAGTCCCAACCCACCCGCTTTCAAAAAGCCACGGCGATTCAGACGCAGCGTGTTTCGAAATTCAGCACAGCCATCTTGCGACGGATATTGAGCCATTCTCCAGTTTTCCTCCGAAAGAACTCTCGAAGTTACATATCAACTGGTGTTTATGTTATCAGATGGCATGCTGGGAACCAAGCAAAGAATGCGGCAAAATCGTAGATTCGATTTACTGAATCTTCCCGCGCCCCAAAATGGGCCAGACGACTTCCAGGCGGTCATTGCGGAAGCCGTAGAAGTTTTCATGTAGGATGGATGTGAAGTCGGCATAACCCGGAATCAGTTCGATTTTGTCGCCGATCTTGAGATCTTGGGATTTGGGGCCTAAGTCGACGGCACAGTGTTCCGCGCTCAAGGATGTAACTTTCGCATCGGGCCAGGCTTTGACCAGGGGAAGTTGGAAGTCGGGATGCATGGTCTTTCGGCCGCAGTCGAGCACCATGCGTCCTTTTTCGGGGCGACTCACAACCGTTGCCAACACGCTCAACGAATAATCAAGATCGGTCAGGCCGCATTTGTTGACATACATCGGATCGGCGAAGATACCACCGCCTGCTTGCAGCTCGGTAATGCCATCACAGTTGGATGTAATCTGATACGAACCCGTTCCGCCCGCACTGACGATTTCACACTGGATGCCTTTGGCTTCAATAGCGGTTTTGCAGCCGACGAGCGTTCGCATCGCTTCTTCGATCTGTGCTTTCTTTTCGTCCTGATCTTGGACTTGCAGCAGATGCCCTTCATAACCCATGATTCCTGCGAGTTCGACTCCATCGAGCTTGTCGATGGCCATCGCAAGGTCGAGTGTATCCTGACCCGGACGCGAACCGACGCGATTCAGGCCGATATTCACTTCGGGCATCATGCGACAGGTGACGCCGGCAGCATCGCACATCATGGCAAGAGGTTCGATCTGGGCAAAATGGTCACAGGCGACAATAGGATTAGCATGGCGGCATAAAGAAACCACGCGTTCCCATTTGGCTTTACCTACAATCATGTTGGCGATCAGGATATCTTTGACTCCGGCAGCGGCCATCACTTCGGCTTCAGAGACCTTGGCACAGGTGACACCGATGGCACCAGCTTGCATCTGAGCGAGCGCGATCGCAGGGGTTTTATGACACTTTTCATGAGGCCGCCATGTCTTGCCACGACTAAGGATGTATTCCGACATCTTTTGAATATTTGACTCCATTACATCCAGATCGATGCAAAGCACTGGAGTATCGAGATCAAACTTATTTGAACCAATAACAGACTGTGACATGAAAATTCCTATAATCCCAAATATCAATGAACGCAGCAAAGTTTATTAACGAGATGGTACCGAAAACAGTTGAAATTCA
>JAJDEK010000537.1 GCA_029259875.1 Planctomycetaceae bacterium | reverse complement strand
CAGAGAGCTCATCAATGCGGTATAAAGCTGACCAATGAGTCTTCTTCCCAAACGTAGTCAAAGTGAAACAGCCCAAATACCATGCTCCACTGGCTGAAATCAGAGGCCGCATCACTAATGAAGAGTTGCAGAATTCACAACGCCGCTTGCAACTGGACAGCCTGAGAAGAGCCGATGATTATATCAATCAGGAACCAATCTTTAACCAGAACTTCCCAGCTCCCGCTGCCTGGTAGCCCAAGATCAAATTTGGTTTGATCACTTCCCGTTGTAAAGATTACATATTTCAAAAAACGGGAATTCAGCCTGACATTCTGCTTTTGACAGGATTTTTAATACGAGCTATCTTTCCACTCTCAATTGCTGAAGATTTTACTGTGAAATAATCTTCACAGAATGTTGTGGAAATGGGAAGGACCCCAAACGTGGTAACTGGTCAACATATCGTTGTCTTCGATGGTCTAAATGAAACAGAAGAAGTTCTGAAAGCAGTATTAGAACCCCAGGGTTGTCGAGTTAACCGACTCCGAAAACAGAACACAGCCGAAGTTTCCAGTTACCAAGAAACTCCTAGCATCATTATCGTACACGATGATGATTCAAGTGATTCCACCACAAACCAACTCGGCTGGAATGAAGTCCCCAAAGTCGTCATTGGTTCAGTGAAAGCGTCTAAACCAGTAAATACTAGCGCTTCTACTCGCTTTCTGATTCAACCATTTCAATATGCCGAATTGATTGATTCGATTGAAAGTCTCTTAAGCCAGCCTCTGTCAACTCATTGACGACATGTAATTTCTCCCCACACATCTCAATTCGAATGGAAGCTAGTATTTGAACATGGCTTCACATTGGGATATGATTCAAATTAGGGACCGCATTACACGAAGTGAGCAAAGTCGACTACAAAGCGATGCTATGTTCAAATGTGTGGATTGTCCCCTACGTAAAGTTTTTAGAGAAGCTGACTAGCGGCAATCCTAGAGCTAGCTTACGCCAGATGGTTCTAACTGAATCAATTAAGCTTATGCTCAATTAAAATATTTGCTCACTTTGAGTATATAGCAGACAATACCTCAACGTGCTGCAGGTCCAGTCATTGGCTGGGAATAATAAATAATGAAACGGTTTATAGATAAAGACGTAACCAAAGCAACGCTCCTGGTAATACAGGGTGTTGACTTGGGGACTCGATTTAAACTCGGCACTGAACCAGCGGGAGTAGGGCGGGGTGTTCGAAACGAAGTTCGAATTCTGGATACGGAAGCATCCAGGCAACATGCCCTGATCTCATTCAAAAATGGTTCCTACATCATCACTGATCAGAAAAGTTCCAATGGCACTCTGGTGAATGGAACACAAATTCAATCAACCAAATTGAACAATGGTGATCACATCCTGATCGGTCGTAGCCTGCTTCTCTTTTCGAGTCAATCAATTGATGAAGATTCCCGCTATATGGCGGAAAATATTGATTTAATCAGCAATGAAGACTCTCACCACTCCAGTATCACCCACGAAGTGAATCACCAATTCGATTCCGTTATTCTTGATACTGCCGACGTTTCTGGAACTATCCCACAACATGAAATTCAAAATGATCTCCAGGCATTATATCGTGTCGCCGAAGCATCTGTCAGCCCCACCATCTCACAGGAAGAATTACTAAAACGAATTCTCGACCTCACCATCAACACTGTAAGTGCAGACCGAGGTTGTATGTTAATCACTGACCCGCAATCGGGTGAAATTCTTCCACAGATCTATAGTAGTAGAGAAAAAATAAAAGCCGGATCACGAATGCCGGTCTCACATAGCATCGTTGATTATGTCCTCAATAAAAAACAGGGAGTCCGCACCTCAGATGCACAGCGGGATCAGCGTTTTGATGGGGGAGGCAGTATTCTCCAAGCGGGAATCCGTGAAGCCATGTGTGTTCCCATGCAAGGGCGACACGAGCTAATGGGGGTCATCTACGTCGACACGACAACTTCACACCCGGAAACGCTGCTAAAAAATGGTGCCGTTGAAAAATTCAGCGAAGAACATCTGAGACTTCTGGTTGCGATTGGACGTCAGTCGGCGTTAGCGATTGAGAACTATCGATTCCAAAATGCCATGTTGAAAGCAGAACGCTTTGCAGCAATGGGACAAACCATCGCCACGTTAAGCCACCACATCAAGAATATTTTACAAGGAGTTCGTGGTGGTAGTTATCTCATTGACATGGGATTGAATAAATCCGAAGAGGATTTGGTCCGAAAAGGCTGGAACATCGTTGAAAAAAATCAGAATAAAATCTATCACCTGGTTATGGACATGCTCACCTTCAGCACCGAGCGAAAACCCGCACTGGAACCAGGGTCCATCAATACCCCTGTCAAAGACGTTTATGAGCTAATGCAAGCACGGGCAGAAGAATATGGCGTACAATTGAATTGTGAACTCGCCAAAGATCTGCCAGAGTCGGTTTTTGATCATGAGGGAATTCATCGAGCCGTATTGAATATTGTGATCAATGCCATTGATGCCGTTGAAGGCTCTGAACAAGAAGGAATTGTCCTGATTGAAACCGCTTTTTTGGTCAAATCTGATCAGATTTTAGTTATGATCTCTGATAATGGTGCGGGGATTCCCAAAGATCAAATCAATAAAATATTTAATCTTTTTGAATCAACAAAGGGGGCCAGAGGTACCGGAATTGGTCTAGCAGTAAGTCAGAAAATCATTCGAGAACATGGCGGCGAAATCAAAATCGAAAGTGAACCAGAGAAAGGGTCGCGCTTCACACTCTCTATTCCTTGCTTAGATGAAGACCATCCACCAGAACCCGTCTTATAAAACAGCGTTATTTAGAAAGCGAGTTTATTACGCTCCGGTTTTTTAGAGCGGCTTTTACTGCTTCCTTTAAACGTCTGTTCTAATTCAGACACATCTGCACCAATGGGCTTTTTCAATTCTGACCAACTTGCTGCCTTACATGTTGATAACAGTTGAAAATCACGTGACATGATTTTAACTAAAGGTGGAAGTTTCTGCTCCTGCAAGATGATTCCCCCTGGTGAAGCCAACGGACGTTGATTGGCATCCACTCCGAATAGACTTTTCATTCCCTTTAAAAACTCGGGACCACTTGATCGGGAACCAGTTCCATTGCTAGCCAGTAAATTCAATCGCTCAACCATAAAACCATTTGAATTACCCCACCATTGGATTAACTTTTTTTTCTGGAGAGACTGGGGAATCGCAAATAGAGATACTGTTCGTGATAAATCAGCACGAATGGCGGAAGTCGATGGTGCTGGCATAAAAACCGATTCATCAGCAAATATTTGCACAGGTGAAGTACCAACGGCACCTACTCCAGACTCATTAAATGCAAAGACAGATCTCCCAGGCGCAAACGTGCTTTGATTCAAAGATACTTGAATTGACGGTGTACCAGAATTTGATACATCAAATGTAAAAAGATCTTGCAGTCCTAATAACAGGCTATTCTGAACATCAAGACTAAGCTGTGATGCGCGTGATTCAATAATCGGTCCGGATGCGGTCAGAAAGGAACGACTCATCATCACTTGACTCGATTGCCCCGCTTTAGCAGCAGGCTCTACATACACAACAGATTGTAAACGCTTGTCATTAATCAGCATCGCTTTCAAAACACATCGATCCAATGCTACCCGACTATTCTGGCAAATTAGAAAATGTTTAGGAATGACTCCTCTTCTTGCAGCCGCAATTTGGAAGTTACCACCGACCATCTCTAAAGTCGAGTTTCTTAATGTTATGAACGAAGAAATCGCTGTCGTCTTTTGATCTCGAGTACGTTTTTTAATAGCAGAGGAGGAGATCTTCAATTGCACAACCAGTGGGCTGCCTCCCGATTTCTGCTGAAATTGTAATCGCACCTGCTTATTTTCAAGTACGATGGGAGAGGTATAGCAACTTCCTTCACCATTTACGAGGACGTTTGTTGGGCCCGATATTCCCGAACTTTTAAGAAACTCACTCAGATCTCCTTTTGTCATATCAAAGGAAACCGTTTTTGCTTTTGTGAATATTTTTCGAACATGGTCTTGATTTCGAGGTCTATCCTGAAAAGCGCTGATGCGTTTAAGTTGGCCTTGGGAAATCGTTTTTAAAGTGGCAGGGTCACAGCCCGCGATCACTCCGCCTTCTGAAATAGCATACACGTTCTTCTCTTTGGAAAATTCTAGTAGCGACTTCACAAAAGCAGGAGCACGTAATTCGTTCATTTTGGGAGGAATCTGATTGTTAAACGCATCTGCTGACACAACTTCTCCCCAGCTTTGCTGCCAGGTACGATGAGAATCAATTTGAAACACATTCTGAGCGTTACCAGATTCAGTTGATTTTAAATACAGAGGCCATCCCCATAATAAAGCGCTTTCCAACTGAAATTTTAGTCGACTGAAACGGCTCTTACCTTGTGCGCGCAATTTATCCTGTGGCCAGTTTATCAAGGAAACCATCGATGATTGCTTTTCCTTCGGATTGCCCATCAAAACAGAATTGACGACGATAATATCTGTCTGCGAAGGTCGGCTCGTTTCTGATGTCGCCTGATCAGGTTGTTTTGTTTTTTTCGATTCCATTGGACCATACAACTCAAATATGGACCGATCAGAGAGCAGGGTGCTGGAAAAAACTCTGAAAGTACGCGGAATATTGCGTGCTTCCACATTGGAATTGGCTTTGGTTTCTATCTCTTGTGATGCCAGTTTCAGACAAGGGACTCCCTTCGAAGAAATAAAGCAATTTGAGACCAATACATCGGCGCGAGGTTGATCGACACGGATTGCTTCCAGTTGATTACCAGTAATCACAGAATTTTCTAATAGAATACGCGTTTCTCCCTGAGGACGCTCGGTTGATTTACTTGGGTCACCGATTGTATTAATCAACCGAAAGTCTCTTTTTTGATTCGTTCCGATCAATGCAAAAGAACCGTTTTGAAATGTGAGATCACTTTTGTTGACCTCAAATAAATCACACGTCCCAGAGCCCGGGAATTGAGAAGCATCGCACAAAAAGTGAATTCCTTGAAAGCGAAGCACTCCATCAGAAAACGAGAGCACATTCACTTTTGATTGATTCTCTGTAATTTCATTGGCCTGAATAACGATGACCGGATCCTGTTCGGAATCTGCCATAATGATGAGTTCAGAGATATTTTGGAGACGATGTGGTTTAAGCAGAAAAGGTCCTTGACCGAGCAGACGAATCACTGCTCCTCTTGTTGTGACTGCTTTGATCGCGCTGTCAAGACTTTGATAGATCCCGGTTTCTGTTTTCCCTTTAGCAACTTTCAAGACCGGTAAATTCGGATATGCTTTGCTAGCATTAGAACCGCTGAGTGGTAAAAAACCTGTTCCCCATCCCGGCAGATACTTTTTTTCCTGACCTCGCACTGCCACATTCTGCCACTGTTCACTCGACTTATTTTTCTGATCAGCAACCGGACTCTTTTCCTCGTTGTCATCAGAAACATTAACCGATTGGGGAGTCGAACCATCATCATTCGACTTTGCTTGATCTTCGCTTTCATCAGGACTCTGAGTTTCAGTAGCATCCAGATTCGCCTGTTGCTGCTGTTGATTTTGCTCAGCTGACGCGAAGGGATTATTTCCTTTTCCTTGCTGAGTTGGAGCTGATGAGCCAAATGTTTTGATTCCCCACCAGATAAGCAGAATCAAGAGAATCACACCACCAATCAACTTGGCAATCTGCGTATAATCTACGTCAATTCCATTTTCGGAGGTAGAAGTATCGGCCGAAGTAACCGGGACACCTTTCCGAGAAGACTTCGAAGGACGACTTTTCGCTCCAGATTCTTTGCGAGTTTTTTTATGACTCTGAGAAATTGGTTTGCTTCGCTTTTGCTGTTTAACAGGGGCGGCTTGCTTTTTCGAACGGGCAGACTGCCTCGCTTTCATGGCAGAATCAGAGATCACCGAACCTTCTTCAATTGGAGAAGTCGAATCTTGTGTCCTTGAAAACTCAGTTGTTTCGTCGGCGATTGATTCTGGTTCAACAGGTTTTTTGGTACGTTTTTTAGAACGTTTCACCTCGGGAACGACCGTATCTGATTCAATCTCTACATCTGCTGCCAGCTGTTCCAAATCAAAGCTTGTACTGAGGCGGTTTTCTGTTTCCTCTTCGGTTGTCTCAGTCGGGCTATTATAATCGGGCATAAATTGATTGATTAGAAAGTCACTACTATCTGCCGCCTCATTCGCAATTGTTTCAAGTGTCGCCTGCTCGCTATCCGATTCATCATTGGCGAGTGCTTCCAGGACGTTATTGTCGACATTGGATCGTTTCAGATTTGAGTTCTTTAAATCTTCCAGCAACTCTTCTGGGTTTTGGTATCGATCATTTTG
>JAJDEK010000536.1 GCA_029259875.1 Planctomycetaceae bacterium | reverse complement strand
ACATGACCTCCAACAATCATCAGCGGCAGCGTGGCGATGGTGGTCGCCAGCGCAATTTTGAAAAGCCAGGGATGATATTGTTGCTTGTTCATAAAGGACTACTCTCAATACGCCTCAAATAGTTGCTTAGGTTTTTTCTATATCAGTAGTGACAGTTTCGCTGGGGGGAAGACACTCTTTTTCTGTTTGCATTAAAAAGTCTTTGTCTCCGTTCACGACGGCATATTCATTAGGGCCATGGTAGACCATGGGGATAAAATCGAAGTTTCCATGTCCGGGGGGAGAAGGTGTTGTCCATTCCAGAGTCGTGGCATTCCAGGGATTCCGTCCCGCTTTGGGGCCGAAAAACATACTGTAGAAAATATTGATGAATAACAGGATTTGTGCAAATCCCATGACAATGGCGGAGATCGTCATGAACTGATTCATTGGTAATAGATGCTCCAGGTATCCATGCAGATAAGGGTCTGCATATCGACGAGGCATGCCTTGCATCCCCAGAAAGTGCATGGGGAAGAACGTTCCGTTAGCACCGATAAATGTCAGAACAAAATGAGTTTTGCCCAGTTTTTCATTCATCATACGTCCGAACATTTTCGGGAACCAGAACTGAATGGCAGCAAAAACTCCGAACAAAGTCGCACCAAACAACACATAATGAAAATGAGCGACAATGAAATAGGTGTCGTGGAAATAGACGTCAACAGGAACAGCTGCCATGAAGATACCACTGAGTCCACCTACGATGAACATCGATAAAAAGGCGATACAGTTCAAGGTGACCGTATTAAATTCGACCTTTCCACCCCAGATCGTGGCGGTCCAGTTGAAGGTTTTTACGGCGGAAGGGAGTGCGATCATCATGGTGGCGACCATGAATGCCATTCCGACAGCGGGGTTCATTCCACTTGTATACATGTGGTGTCCCCAGACGATAAATCCGAGACTGGCGATTGCCGACATGGAGACCACCATCGGCTTATACCCGAACAATGGTTTGCGGCACATGCAGCTCAACATATCGGAGACCATACCCATCACAGGAAGTAGCATGATATAAACGGCAGGGTGCGAGTAGAACCAGAATAAGTGTTGCCACAATAGCGCTTGCCCCCCACCTACTGTAGGTGCGGCGTTATTAATGACAAGACCCGAAGGATAAAAGAAGCAGGTTCCCAACAATCGGTCGGCAACTTGCATGAACCCCCCGGCTGTCAGCACAGGGAGTGCAAATGCTTGCAGGATTGCGGTGATGAACAGTCCCCAGATTGTCATGGGGAGTCGAAAGAAGGTCATGCCTGGGGCACGCATATTGATGATGGTCGTCATGTAATTGATCGAACCCATCATCGATGAGAAGCCAACAAAGGTCACTCCCAGCAGCCAGAATGTTTGAGCAGTTCCGGATCCGGGAGCCGCTTGTGCCAGGTCTGCCAGAATCGGATAGGAGGTCCAACCCGCGGCAGGTCCACCGGCGAAAGCGAAACTCATTCCAAAGCAGGCAATGGCAGGCCACATAAACCAGTAGCTCAACATATTGAGTTTGGGAAATGCCATATCGTCCGCACCGATCATCAGCGGAATCAGAAAGTTGCCGAATGTTCCTGCCAAAATGGGGATGATGACGAGGAAGATCATCACGGTGGCGTGCATCGTGAACAGCATCGTGTAGAATTCGGGAGAAATTTGCCCCCCTTCGGCAGCGAATAACCAGGGACCGACAATGGGCATCGATTCCCAAGGAAAAGCCAGTTGCCAGCGAACAGCAAGCGCCAGCACACCTCCGACAATCATCATCAGTAATGTTGTAAACAGAAACTGAATCGCAATCACTTTGTGATCAGTGGAGAAGATGTACTTTGTGATAAAATTTCCGGGAGCGTGGTGTGCCTGAGGTTTCAGGATTGGTTGCAGCCCGGTTGGTGAGGGATTCAATACGGTCATTTCTCTACAGCCTCACTCTCTGTGCCGGTCTCCTTGGCGGCGATTGTTCCTAAGCCATCATAAAACTGTTTTTGAGTGAGGTTTTTCAGATATGTCTGATATTCATCTTCTGGTTGCACGATCACATGGGCTTTCATTTTATAGTGACCCCAGCCACAGAGTTCTGCACAGACTAAGTCATAGGTTCCAGGCTTGTTTGCTTCAAACCAAACCGGAATTTGTAATCCGGGCAGGGCATCCTGCTTGATTCTTAACGCTGGTAGAAAAAATGAATGTTGTACATCGTCGCTACGTAACTGGATCAATACAGGCTTCCCAAATGGGACATGCAATTCATTCACAGAATACAAATCATCGGGCTGTGGTTTTTGTTGTAGCTTTTTGCCAATGGCAGGATAACGGAAACGCCACTCAAACTGACGCGCGGTGACCTCTGCCAGTGGGGCTTTCACTGCCGCTTCGGGATAGTATTTCTTGATTCTGAAATCAGCCCAGATATTCATCTGATAGATGGCCAGGAACAGTAAGATCGCCCCTGGGATGATTGACCAGATCAGCTCTAGCTTATGATTGCCGTGAACATTACTGGCACGTTGGTCACGATTATTCGCGCCGCGCCACAGAGCATAAACCAAGACAGCCTGTGTGCCGACAAATACGATGGCAGTGACGACCAGAATGATATAAAACAATTCATCAATACGAATGCCGAGATTACTGGCGGCTTGCGCATTATCGTAGGGAAACGACCAGCCTACCCAAGGAGCCATCGCGCAGGACACGACCGCCGCAACAGGCCAGAACAGAAAAAATAAACACCACCCTTTACCCACTACAGGTCTCCCATTCGATTTTCATGTTGAGGATACATTTCGTTTTCATAGTATTTCGGAGACAGTTCATTCCGTTTCGTTGGTTGGACTATTTATAAGTCAACGATTCCCAGCATAGGGCAAGCTCATGACATAATTGACCAAGTCCCATAATTCTTCATCCGTCAAAGAACCACCAAATGCGGGCATTGGCGTGCCTTTAATTCCTGAATAGAGACGCCGGTATGTGTCGATGGGTCTGCGACCACCGCGATAGATACCACGGTGCAAATCTCTTGGTGGAAGCAGATTTCCCCAGATATCGTGTAATCCCCGCTGAGAGTATTTTTCATTCGTTGCAGGGTTTGTCCAGAAATCCTGAGTGGCTGTTCCATTGCCGCGGCCTTGTGGACCATGGCAGGAAGCGCATTTAGTCTTTTGGCCAAGATAGAGTTTGCGGCCTCGCTCTCGTGATTCCGGAGTATCAGCGACACGTGGCGTTTTCGGAATCACAATCGCGTCTTCCAGATTGGCTTCTTCCCAAGCTTCCGATACGCTCGATGTGGCAAATTCGAGTGTGTCGGGAAAGTCCAGCTCCATGTATTCTTTTAATTCTTCAAGCACCTCTTCACGTGTTTCGCCGCCGTCTTCACTCGTTCTTTCAGCCAGTGCTGTTTCCGAATAATCGAGGTAAAGTTCATCAACCAGTTTCTTTTCTGTTTCTCCACGAATCGAAAGCCAGATTACATAGTTCACAATAGCGGAAACTTCGTCATCGGTTAATAACTTGAAGGACGGCATATAAGTGCCAGCAATTCCTTCTTTGGCGGTATGTGCCAAATCAGCCACTTGTGCCTTATTGGTTGGCTTGGTCGACGTGTATTTATAAATGCCCAAGCGGAAGTCACGGGGAGGGGGATTCAGATAGCGTGATGTTGGACCGGTTCCTTCACCACTCATGCCGTGGCAATGCATGCAGTGCCGGTTATAAAGATCGCGACCAAACTGCAAGCGAACACATTCTACCATGAATGTATCTCCCGCCTGAGGGTCAATCTCAGGGGATTTTTCAACAGCGATGGTTCCTGTCTCAAAATTATATTCTTTGATCCGTGAAACCTGTCCTTGTCCTTTGCCTGACGTCCATTCCAAAGGCAGGCCTTGCAATTTATCATAGGCATTTTCGAGACCAGTTACCTGAACGCGGATAAGTGGCTGGTCTTTTCCGGACGGATTCACCGATTTTACGGTTCCCTGGATATCGCCAAAGTCAGTAGGCAGGCCTTCAAACTGGGTGAGTGCAAAAGGGTTTCCGAACTGTCTTACCAATGCCTCTTTCACAGGCTTGGCAGCTTCCGGCATGAGCTCATTGGTCTTTTGTGAGAACACAAATTTGACCGGCGGTTGTTCGCAACCCGTGAAACCGATCAGCGGGAAGAGGAGCAACAAGATAAGACGACTAAACCCAAATCTCACAGAAGTGAATCCTCATTTTATAATTACGACAGATGAACAAATCTGGATGAGATGGAAACGGCTCCATCTGGGTATACTAGGTTACCACGGGCATATTCTAATCCCGTCTGTCCACATGCGCTACAGCAACGCCAACAATTTCATTACTTAAAGAAAAATACCGTGGCTGATTTGCTCAAATCCGCAATAATTTTTCTGACAGGTTTGCTTGTACGGGGTGGGAGGCTCTCCAGCCTGAATACCAAGTAATTTTGGCAATGCTCAAGCGTTATGACAACCAGCGTTTCCCTTAAGAGTGCCTTTTCTCACAAGCAGGAAGGTCCCAATGTTGATTGGTCCCAATAGCGGGAATCACACTTATTAATATCGTATTTTCTTTGTCCAATGATTTCAATCAGCACAGCCTGTTGTTTCACTAAGAACCTGACTAAACTGATCAAAAATAGAGTTCTTTTTGCATTTTCAGATTCTATCCCTGTTTGGCTTTGACAAATCGGAAGTGCAGAGTTCTCTCAACTAGATATTCCACATGTCCGTCGAAGTGAATGGTCCTGAATGGGCAACACACAAATAGACACGATTCGGGAGTTTGATCGCCTCATTCGCAGAGATCCGGGGAAACGGGGACTCATTAGCTCGGAAACTGAGTTTGGACCTCTCTGTCATGATCATTTACTGAGTGCGGCGAGTGGCTTATTTCAGAACGCTTCACAAGTCGTGATTGCTACTGGTTTTTATGTCCCTTCTGCAGTGATTCCCTCAGCAGAAACAGATGGGCCACCAGGGGCCCTACTTCTGGCTTCAGTACTGGAAGAATGTGGAATCAATACATCAGTGGTGACTGATGAGTTTTGTGCTCCCGTGGTTGAAGCTACCGTGGAGGCATTTTCTTATCCCGCTTCGCAAGTGCATATTCTGCCAACGGATCAAAAGGACTGGGTGGAATCGTTCTTCAATCGACAGAGTATCAGTCATTTGATTTCCGTAGAGCGTGTCGGACCAAGCCATACCGCAGACTCTTTCGCTCGACAAACGGGTCGATCAGAAACAGCGCATGCTGAATTTCAAAGCAAGGTGCCGCAAGATCATTTTGATCGCTGTCATAACATGCGTGGCGAAATCATCGATCAGTTTACTGCTCCTTTACATCAATTATTTGAACGACTTCTCGAATTTTTTCCGCAAGCCAAAACGATTGGCATTGGTGATGGTGGCAATGAAATTGGTATGGGAGCCATTCCCTGGGAAGAATTGGATCGCAGAATCACTTCAGACTATTCCGGTTTGATTCCTTGCCGTGTTGCCACCGATTGGAACATTGTCGCGGGAACCAGCAACTGGGGAGCCTCTGCGTTGGCTGCTGCAGTTGCATTATTGAAAGGTCAAACAGACATTCTTTTTCAGTGGCAGAGAGCGGAACAGCTAAAGGTGCTGGAATCAATCGTAGATAAGGCAAACGCCGTCGATGGTGTGACAAAACAGCGCGAACCGACAGTCGATGGGCTTCCATTTCTGACATATATGCAGCCTTGGGAGGGAATCCTGAAAGTTCTTGCCCGCTAAATCAGGTCTTTTTACGTAAGACATCATGGGGAAAGTCTGCCTGTTAGTAGGAAATCACTTGCAATTTCCCTTGTAAAACTGGTTAGAATGGGCCTTTGGTTCTTTTTTTGTAGCTAGAGTCATTTTTCAAACGCATATTTGAAGCAAGCCAACAGTGATGATCTTCATGAAAACAAACTTTAATCAACTCAATCGATGCTTGTTCATTGCCGCATGCATTTCTATACCACTATTCTCGATCACCGGTTCAGCCGTTTTCGGTCAGGTCGTTAACAATGACAAGTTCAAACAGCAGGATAAATTCCGGCAGTTGGAAGAGGTACTACCGACTCCCAATGAGTATCGGACGGCTTCAGGAGCCCCCGGTCAAAAGTATTGGCAGCAGCAAGCCGATTATGAAATCGATGTGGAACTCGATGATGCTTTACAGAAAATTATCGGCTCTGAAAAGATTACGTATACGAATCGTTCTCCTGATTTCTTGAGCTATCTCTGGTTACAGCTTGATACGAACATTCTTTCTTTTGATTCGGACGCACATCGCACAGGTACGAATTCCCCGCTGGGAAAAGTAGGCTATAAATCCATGAAGCAATTGCTGGCGAAAGAAACATTCGACGGCAGTATGAAAATTCAGGCGGTCCGCAATGCCAAAGGAGAACCGTTGCCATATACGGTGATCAAAACCATGTTGCGTATTGATTTGCCTCAGCCACTTAAAACCGGCGGTAGCACGCAGTTTTCGGTGGACTGGAGCTATTTGATCAATGATTCCAAAAGTAGACCCGCGCGAACCGGTTTCGAATATTTCGAAGAGGACAAAAATTTTCTCTACGAAATTGCACACTGGTACCCTCGCTTGGCCGCTTACACCGACAACACGGGATGGCAGCACAAACAGTTTTTGGGGCGCGGAGAGTTTACGCTCGAATTTGGTGATTTTCTAGCACGGATTACTGTGCCCGACGATCACATCGTCGCAGCAACGGGCAGTTTGCAGAATCCCAAAGAGGTGCTCAGCGTCGAACAGCAGAAACGGCTCAAGCAGGCAAAAACTGCGAAAAAACCGATGTTTGTTGTGACACCTGAAGAAGCAAAAAAGAATGAAGCTTCGAAGCCAAAAGGTAAGAAAACCTGGGTTTTTAAAGCTGATAATGTTCGTGATTTTGCGTTTGCCAGTTCCCGAAAATTCATCTGGGATGCGCAAGGTCATCAGGTGGAAGGCCAGCCGGTCATGGCAATGTCCTTTTATCCGAAGGAAGGAGAACCGTTATGGAGTAAATATTCAACCCACGCCATCATTCATACCATGAATGTCTTTTCGAAATACACGTTTCCTTATCCCTATCCCGTTGCAATTTCCGTAAATGGTCCTGTGGGCGGTATGGAATACCCCATGATTTGTTTTAATGGACCACGACCGGAAAAAGATGGGACCTATTCCAAGCGAACCAAATATGGGTTGATTTCCGTGATCATTCACGAAGTTGGTCACAACTATTTTCCGATGATTGTGAATAGCGATGAGCGGCAATGGACCTGGATGGATGAAGGAATTACAACGTTCCTGCAATTTCTGACGGAACAGGAGTGGGAGCCCGACTATCCTTCGCGGCGTGGAGAGCCGCGTGCGATTGTGGGCTACATGAAAAGTAACTATCAAGTTCCGATCATGACCAATTCCGAATCGATTTTGCAGTTTGGGAATAATGCCTATGGTAAGCCAGCGACTGCACTGAATGTCCTGCGTGAAACCGTACTTGGCAGAGAGTTGTTTGATTATGCATTCAAAGAATATTCCCGACGGTGGATGTTCAAACGACCTACGCCAGCAGACTTTTTCCGAACGATGGAAGATGCGTCCGGTGTCGATTTAGACTGGTTCTGGCGCGGTTGGTTTTACACAACCGATCATACGGATATCGCCATCGAAAATGTTAAGCAGTATTCGCTGGAAACGGGAGATCCCTACGTAGATAAAGTCCGTCGCAAAAAGGAAAGAAAAGAAGAACCAGAATCACTTTCCAAGATACGTAACAAAAAACTTCCGAAGCGGACGGATCAATACCCGGAGTTGAAGGATTTTTATAATAAGTTTGATGATTTAGATGTGACTGACGCCGATCGGAAAAAATTCGAAGCGCACATCAAGCAATTGAATGCTGAAGAAAAGAAACTCTTGGAAACGGACAAATACTTTTATCTGATCGACCTCAAAAACAACGGCGGCCTAGTGATGCCGGTGATTTTAAAGCTGACATTGGAGGACGATTCCACCCAAATGATACGGATTCCTGCAGAGATCTGGCGTTTGAATAATGTAAGTGTGTCCAAATTGATTTTGACCGACAAGCCTCTGAAAAACCTGGCACTAGATCCTCATCGGGAAACCGCGGACACACAGCTGTCTGACAACGAGTTTCCTAGAACAATCGGAAAATCTTATTTCCAATTGGAAAAATCCAAAAAGTCGAAAAACGAAATGCAAAAACAAAAGAAACAGGAAAAAGCAGCCAAGAGTAAACCAGCCCAGAAAGAGAAGAAGAAAGAATAATCGATTCCGGATAGAAAGCGGTTTTCATTTTCTCGCAGGGATCAGTCACTATGAAAGTCGTAAGCTGTCTCGATCTTGGCGATTTCTATAGTGTAGTCCTGATACCATTTTTGTTTCCCAAGTTGTTGTGCTGTCAGGTGTTCTGGGTTTGCTTTCCAGGCACGGATTGAGGGCAAATCTTTCCAGTAAGAGATCGTCACGCCCTTTTTGTTTGGTGAACGAAAAGACTCTATTCCAAGAAATCCGGCTTGCTGGCTGGCAAGTTCTTCCATTCTGGCAGACATTTCCGCGTATCCCTCCAGAAAATCGGTCTGAGTGGAAGTGAAAATCACGGTGTAATACGGAGGTTGTTGTTTATGATCCATTGGAAGGCAAACTTCTTATTTTCTTGGTCAATAACAGTAATCATTGTGGCAAATCGGTATTTCTCTCGTTTGAGGGCCACTTTTTAGGCTTGCTACAAATTCTGGTTTCATAAATAATTTACTTAAGTCGCATATCTGATTTCGATTGTATTTTTGATAAGGGAGGAGATTCAAGTGACGGGGTATACGGTCCATACAGGTTCGACCAAAGATTTCTCAAATGGCTGGGACCAAATTTTTAGTGATAAGTCCGTCAGTAAAGAGAAAAAAAAGAAGAAATCCAAGAAAAAAACAACCGCTAAGAAAGATTCGAAAAAGAAAAAGAAATCATGATTCCTTTTACTTTTTTTCCGACAGAGTAAGTTGAAAAAATTGATCTGGTTGGCGAATCGCAGATGATTATCATTTGTTGATTCGTCTGGTAATTTTTGCACAGGGCAGTGCTAATGCTTTAAGCTTGGAAAACCGATAATAAAATTCGTGCTATTCCTGCTTATGGTTGTCAATCACAGGACATGGAGGTAACGATGTCAGAAGAAAACGAAGAACAATTCGAAGAAATCACCAGTGAAGAAGTTGACCGTGTTGTCGCACAACTGGAAACTTTAATTGAGTCTACTACTAGTGAAAATATTCGCTCTTATCTCGAAGAAGCAATGAATGAGGTTTACTATCTCGTTTATGAGGAAGAGGCTGAAGAAGAGATGAGTGATGAAGAGTGGGATTCAGAAATAGAAGCCTCTGGTGAAGGCGAAGAGGACGTCTCAGAGGCTGCTTAATTTCCCCCAGCCAAATTAGATGCTTGCTGCGCAAACCAGCAAAACGTAAAGGCCACTTCCCATGTTCACGGGAAGTGGCCTTTTTTGTGTTTATCGGTGAAATCTAAGACTATTTAGCCAATTCCACAGTAATCGAGCGTGTTTTGGGATCAACCTTAGTGGTTTTTCCAAATTTGATTTTCTTGGCAAATTCTTCTACGTTCTTGACTGGTGAAACTCGAATAATAGTAGTTTCCCCTTCAACAGTGGGTAGGATATTTGCCCCATCAACTACTTTTATTAGTTCGTCGATAATGGGATCTTGCTCGGCGTTTGAAAGTTTTTTATCAATCACAATTGTGACGACTGTTTCCGGATCAGCAGCATTGCTTGCTCCTAAACTCTGCGGTCCTCCCAGGGTCATTGGTGCTGCCTGTCCCTGTGGTGCTCCCATCATTGATTGCCCCATTTGCATCATGAGCATCGGTGCAAACATCGCTACGGGAGCCATAATCGGAGTCAGAGTTTTGTTAAACTGTTCCTCATTTTCCGCTTTTTCCAGTTGAGCCAGAACCGCGTTGACCTGTTTGAGACCTGCCAGCGTTTGTTCCTTCTGTGCAGTCACTTTTTCAGGTGTGAGTTCGGCCAGTTGCTTACGGGCATTTTCCATTTTGGTATTCCAATTATCTGCCAAAGTTTTGGGAATCCATTTGCCCTCGACTTTCACCATCGTTTCTTCTTTGGGCTTTTCACCTGGCGCTTCAATCTTAATCTTGGCAGTATCACCGTCGGTTGAGACGACTGTCACCTTGGTCTGCTTCATTTTATCAGAAAAACTAGGTTCATTTT
>JAJDEK010000535.1 GCA_029259875.1 Planctomycetaceae bacterium | reverse complement strand
GCGTTAATGCCTAAAAAGCCCAAAGGGCTGGTTGCCGCTTATGAGATGCTGGTTGTCACGCCGGCGATTGCCAACTTGATTCGTGAGGCCAAGACCTACCGAATTAACTCCAGTATTCAAACAGGGCGTAAGTTCGGAATGCAACTATTGGATGATGCTTTGTTTAATCTCTGGCGTGACGGGCTTTGTGAGGAAAGAGATGTCGTCATGCGTTCCAACAACCCGGGGGAACTCAAAGCCAAGATTGCGATGGCCAAGAAAGGCTTGCTGGAAGACGATGACGAAGAGGATGACGAAGATTTTGAAGACTAATTTGAGAAGTGGTAATTCAAGAATAATAATCGAGTCGTTCATTTCAGAAGGAAATGATAGAGCTAATCAAAGGTAGGCACACATGGCAGCAAGACGCCTTGGTCAAATCATGGTCGATCTGGGTTATATCTCAGAAGATCAATTGTGGGATATTCTGGAAGAACAGAAACAGAGTCCAGGTGAGGTCATTGGCCAGGTTGGTATTCGGATGGGACTGGTTACCGAAGAGCAGGTAACTCAGGCTCTGGCCGAGCAGTGGGGAATGCCTGTTGTTGAATTGGAAGAAACCAACATCTCAGCCAAAGTGCTTGAACTTGTCCCTGAAACGATGGCGTCCATTTACAAAATCATGCCAGTCTCATTGAAAGATGATGTGCTGACAGTTGCCATGGCTGACCCTCAAAACGTGGCGGCATTGGATGACTTGAGAAATTTCCTGGGATACGACGTGCGCGGCGCTGTTTCGAATCTGCATGATGTGGAAGAAGCAATCACCCGTCACTATTCAGAGCATCAGGATAGTATCGAAGATGTCATCGGAGCCATTGAAGATGAGCTTGGTGAAGATACGAGTAAGAATGTTTATGATCTTTCTTCTTCTGAAGAAATTGCCGATGCAGCTCCCATTCGGAAATTGCTGAACATGGTGATGTTGCTGGCCATTAAAGACCAGGCAAGTGATATCCATTTGGAACCATTCGAAGATGAATTCAAGATTCGAGTTCGCGCGGATGGCGTATTATATGAAATGGTTCCTCCCCCTCGTCACTTGGCTAATGCCATTGTTTCGCGTGTCAAAATTATGGCCGATTTGGACATCGCGGAAAGGCGATTGCCTCAAGACGGTCGTATTGAATTGAACGTAGGAGGGAATCCGGTTGACTTGCGCGTAAGTGTATTGCCGACGTTGTTTGGTGAAGCCGTGGTAATGCGAATCCTTGACCGAACCGTCGTTCAGTTAGACTTAAATAAGATCGGTATGGACCCCGTTACGCTTTCACGATTCCGGGAAATGATTCATCGTCCCAACGGAATTGTACTGGTAACCGGTCCAACGGGAAGTGGTAAAACAACGACCTTATATTCTGCTCTGAATGAGCTGAACGTGATCGAAGAGAAAATCATCACGACTGAAGACCCGATCGAGTATGACATTGATGGCTTGATTCAAGTTCCAGTGAATCCTGACATTCAAGTCACGTTCGCTTCGGTGTTGCGGGCGATTTTGCGCCACGACCCCGATCAGATTCTGATTGGCGAAATTCGTGACTACGAGACAGCCGAAATTGCAGTTCAGAGTGCACTCACAGGCCACTTGGTATTTAGCACGCTGCATACCAATGACGCACCTTCGGCAATTACACGTTTGCGTGATATGGGGGTTCCCACCTTCCTTATCACTGCAACGGTCGAAGCCATTCAGGCACAACGTCTGGTGCGGACGATCTGCAAGGAATGTCGTACAGAATTTGAGCCCAGCGATGAATTGTTGTTAGAACTTCAGCTTCCGATCGAACAGGCTCGCCAATACAGCTTCTATTATGGGAAAGGTTGTGCGACCTGTAATAATTCGGGCTACAAGGGCCGAACCGGCCTTTATGAATTAATGGATGTGACTGATGAAATTCGCGATTTGATTACCGCTGATGCTTCAACAGATGACATTCGAAATGTAGCCCGCAGTCAGGGAATGACCACACTGCGAGAAGCAGGATTGAAATTGATTTTTGACGGAGTCACCACCATCGACGAAGTCGTTCGAGAAACTGTGATAGAAGATATTGAGTAATGTAGAGCCATGGGGCTGATCCCGAATACAAACACTTTATTTAGATGATTTTTGATGGAGTAACGCCATGCCGGTTTATCAATATGAGGCTATGGATAATACAGGACTCGAGGTGAAAGACACCATCGAAGCACCTACCGAAGCAGACGCCCAGACTCTCATAAAAGAGAAGGGTTTTTTCGTTACGAAAATCGCCGAAAAAGGTCGTGGAAAGAAACAGAAAAAAGGAGCCGCTGGGAAAGGGGGCGCTGGCAAGAAAGCCGGCAGTGCCAAGAAAGGCGGCTTTTCTATTGGCGGAGTTCGTCCGAAACAGTTGTGTGCATTCACACGACAGCTTTCCACGTTGCAGGATGCCGGGTTGCCGATCTTAAGAAGCCTGCGCATTCTGGAAGCCCAGGCAAAGCCGGGTCCGCTCAAAGCATCTCTGGATGGTGTCATTGAAGATATCGAGTCGGGTAATACCCTCTCTGAAGCCATGGCCAAACAGCCTAAATGTTTTGATAATCTTTATGTCAACATGGTGAAAGCGGGTGAGGCTGGCGGTGCATTGGAAATCATTCTTCAGCGACTGGCCGAATTTAAAGAACGTGCTCAAAGTTTGAAGAAGAAAGTTCAGGGGGCCATGATCTACCCGGTGGCTGTGATTACCGTTGCCGGTTTGATCGTTGGTTTCATCATGTACTGGATTATTCCGAAGTTCAAAAAAATCTTCCTTGACTTCGGCACAGAATTGCCTGGTATTACGCTTTTGTTGATGGCTATCAGTGACGTCGTGGTTTCTTACTTCTACCTCTTTCCGGCGGTTCCTCTGGCGTTTTGGATCTTTATTAAAATTGTCAGGAAGAACAAAAAGGGAGCGTTTGTTGTCGATTGGATTTCCCTGCGCATACCGTTATTGGGAAAAATTATCAGTAAGTCTGTGACCGCGCGAACGTGTCGTACCTTAGGGACGCTGATCGCGTCCGGAGTGCCGATTCTGGAAGCAATTATTATCGCCCGTGATACGGCAGGAAATATGGTGTTTCAGAAAGCATTCGACACGATCTACGCGGCGATTCGCGAAGGGGAAACAATGGCAGTTCCACTGAAAGAAGCGCGGATTGTAGATGATATTGTGGTCAACATGGTAGACGTCGGTGAAGAAACAGGGGCCCTCGATAATATGCTTTACAAGGTTGCCGACGTCTACGATGAAGAGGTTTCAGTTCTCGTGGATGCTTTGGTGAGTTTGCTGGAACCTTTGATGGTGATCGTGCTTGGTGTAATCGTGGGTTTCATTGTGATTGCGCTCTTTATGCCCTTAATTAAGCTGTTGAACGATCTTTCGTAGTGTTTTGGAGAGAGTGTTGCAAAATAATACAATTTTTCTCTCTAATTTAAGTGGGTACCTCAGAGTCTAAAACTTGTAAAGTGTTTTATAGAATAGTGTTACAGTTTTACAAGGTTTCCGGGCACGAAATTTGCCCTTATAATTGGTTAGGGAATTCTCTTTCGATTTTATGCTCAGCACAAAGCGAGAAGTGTTCTCTGTTCTCAAACTGTTATTTTGAAAAGAGTTAGGAGTTAACAATGAAACGTCGGTCGCCAATAGCCCTTACGGCGTCACAACGAGTCAGGCGTGCTTTCACGCTGATCGAACTCATGGTCGCCATTGTGAT
>JAJDEK010000534.1 GCA_029259875.1 Planctomycetaceae bacterium | reverse complement strand
TTCCTAAAGGACAACCGCAGGGCTGCGGATTACCGGCGGCTCCCGTATTGACTTCAAATTCGAGGCCCTGAGTTTGATCGGCGGTGCGTGTGCGAATGCGAAAATGGCTGACTTCTGAAATCGAAGCCAGTGCCTCGCCGCGAAACCCCATCGTCTGCACACTGAAGAGATCATCGGCTGAGGTAATTTTACTGGTGGCATGGCTGGAAACGGCGAGCAATAAATCATCAGGATGAATGCCTTCGCCGTTATCGACGACTCGAATCAGGTCGGCCCCCCCATTCATAATGTCAACTTCGATGCGGGTGGCCAGAGCATCGACACTATTATCGAGCAACTCTTTCACGGCACTGGCTGGACGCTCGATAACTTCACCGGCGGCAATTTTGTTAATCACACTGGTATCGAGTTGATGAATTCGGGAAATCGATTCCACGGAGGCCTTCCGTTCCATTTGTAGATCAGTCCGACTGATGAGTTGGGTTAGCTTGTCTCTATCGTTATTTTTAACCGCTTAACAAGAGAATCGCAATGAAACCCACTCACGGAAGTCAGCAGACTGAACACATCTGATTATCAAATCAAAACTCGTTGATTCTTAACTACCCCAGCGTTGATGAATGTCATGCTTAATTCCCAGATGATCGCAAATTCGCCCTGAAATGAAATCGACCAAATCATGAATCGTCATTGGATTATGATAAAAGCCAGGTGAGGCGGGCATGATGGTCGCGCCGGCCTGAGTCAAACGAACCATATTCTCCAATGGAATCAAACCAAGTGGGGTTTCACGGGCCAACAGAATCAGCTTACGTCGTTCTTTCAAATGCACGTCCGCAGCACGATGAATTAAGTTGCCACAAGCTCCTGACGCAATACTTCCCAGAGTTCCCATTGAACAGGGACAGATCACCATGCCTGCGGTCAAAAAAGACCCGCTGGCGATACCCGACATAAAGTCCTGGTAGTGATGATAGATGAGTTCCCCCTGCTTTACATCGGACTCCCCCAAAACAGAACTCAATGCAAAATCTTCGCTAGACGCGTTTTTCATTTTGCTGATGGCGCTATCTTCAGGAAGGCTTGAGGGGTCAGGGAGAAGTTGCTTGGGATCGAAATTATTTAAATCGATCTTTAACCCGAGTTCCTGCTTAAGAACATAAGTCGCAGCCGGGCTGATCGTCAGGTGGACCGTGCGGCCGGCTGCCATCAGAACTTCGACTAATCGGACGGCATAAATGGAACCACTGGCCCCTGTGATTGCAACGACAACATTAGACATGCGGATGCACCTTATCTTCTACTTCTGAATTTATTCTGAAACGGGTTTCTCCCTACCATCCGAGGGAATCGGTTTCGTACCGACATACAGCGTGGCAATTCCAAATGTGAGAGGATACCAGCGCGTTCCCGTTAATCCACATTCATCCATCAAATCGGCCAACTCCTTGCCATAGGGAAACTCCGATACCGACTCCGGCAGATAGTTATAGGCTGACTGTCTGTTGCGGGCCAGTAATTGTCCCATTTTTGGCAAAATATGTCGAAAATAAAATTGATAGCCGGCACGCAGCAATGGATTGGTGGGCATTGAAAATTCCAGTACCGCAACTTGACCGCCGGGCTGACAAACGCGAATCATTTCTTTGAGCCCCTGTCTGGTATCGGATACATTTCTTAATCCGAATGAGACAGAGACGATCTGAAACTGATCATCGGCGAATGGTAGCTGCTGCGTATCTGCCTCTAGAAAATTAAGTGCGGCATTCGTATTTTTCTTCAATGCCAGCTTCAGCATGTCATGCGTAAAGTCGGCACCGATGACTTGAGTCTTACCTCCGGTCTTTTTGAGATACGAAATGGCGAGATCACCGGTTCCCGTACAGACATCCAGAATCGGTGCTTCGCCCGCAGGTGCCACTTTCCGCACCGTTCGCCACCGCCAATAATAATCCACACCTCCCGATAGAAAATGGTTCATAAAATCATAACGGGGCGCAATTTCGCCAAACATCTGCTGCACTCGTGAGCCGGTTTTATCTACATTCATAACTGGGGTATCTGTTCAATTTCTTTCAGGAAAGGCCTAGTTCATCAAGTCGGCTACGCACGCGTTGTTGCATTTCTGTAGTCATTTTCAGTGCAGCGGGCCATTCGCGTGAATGCCCTTCTGCCGTTGATTTCCGGGTCGCATCGAATCCCAGCTTATGGCCGATTCCGATCACATTCGAACTGTGATCATAAATATCGCCGGGACCTTCTGAGAAAATCAAATCTCGTCCGGGGTTCACATTGGTGCTGACACGGTACCAAATTTCCTGCTCATTGTGCACGTCTACACCCTGATCCACGACCACAATCATCTTTAATGATAGTAAGCGTTCGAGGCTCCACAATGCATTCACGACTCGGCGTGCCTGTTGTGGATAGGACTTCTGAATGCTGACAAACATCAGATAGCGGCCTGTTCCTGCAGGAGGAAAATGGACATCTACGAGTTCAGGAACCATTAATTTCAACAAGGGTAGAAAAATGCGTTCGGTCGCTTGAGAAAACAGGCCTTCTTCTGTGGGTGGAGCGGCAGAGATCAAAGCCGGCCAAATGGGGTTCGCCCGATGCGTGACGGCAGACAAATGCAAAGGCAGCACCATTTCCGCTGCACTGTAATAACCTGTGGGGTTGGCTACCGAGCCCACTTCCTGTGGTTCTGCAGTTGTGTCAACGAAGCCTTCCATTACAACCTCTGCATGCGCGGGAACATCCAAATCGATGGTGCGACCTTTGACCAATTCCAGAGCACGATTGCGGAGAAAACCGCTGAAGGCATAAGGATCAGTGGGTGTCGGCAGTGGTGCATGGGCTGAATAGAGGCCAACCGGATCGCCTCCCAACACAATCGCCACCGGCATTTGTTGACTGCGAGCCTGGTACTTCTGCAGGAGTTGATAACCTGCGTCATGCTGGCTCCAACGAATGGCCAATTGCTGATCGGAAATCAATTGAATCGGGCGTGTGTTCACAAATCGCGCATTAGTATCAGGGTCAAAAGTGACAATCTGCGCGGCCGTGATGGTTGAATATTCTTCATCCGGCCAGCACTTCAACAAGGGAAATTCCCTGAGATTAACATCACGCCCCAATTTGACCACCTGTTGGCAACTGGCTGTTTTGACAACCCGTGGTTTGATATTGAGTAACTGTGAAAACTGGGGAATCATCTGCAGTGAATCAAGCCAGCCTTCTGGTAGATCAGGCTGTAGCAACCCCGTTACGCGATCGGCAATCGCATCGAGAGAATCGGTGCGTAAGATCTGCAGCATCCGAGGCAGACTCCCGTATAAATTCGTTAGTACAGGAATTTTATGCCCGACGACGTTATCGAATAATAGCGCTGGTGCTGTGCCATTCTGGTTTGACTTGATGACGTATTCTGTAATCGCGGCGATTTCCAGTTCCGATTCCACCGGAGCAGAGATGCGTTTTACCTGCCCCGATTCTTCGAAGTCTGTTACAAAATCGGCCAGATGGTCCGCATTCATCATTATGGTGTTATTCATAGAAATTCAGGAACGATTCGATTACATTCAGGAATCATAACCGATTTAGAACATCCCACAAATGATCGCAGCAGTGATCCTCTCAGAATA
>JAJDEK010000533.1 GCA_029259875.1 Planctomycetaceae bacterium | reverse complement strand
GGCTGTTTGGGTTGAACTTGCCGCAGGTTCTTCAAGCCGCTGCTAAATCAAGCAAACCAGACATTTCCTGTATCTTTATTTTCTTAGCCGGTGGTCCGAGTCATTTTGAAACGTTCGATCCTAAACCGGATGCGCCATCAGAAATCCGTGGCCCCTGGAAACCAACCAGCACGAATGTACCTGGAATATACATCAGCGAAAAACTTCCTCTGATGGCAACTCGCATGGATAAGGTGGCCATCATTCGCTCTTGGCAGGGCAAAAGTGGATCGCATCTCACCGGTTCACAACATGTTGCTAGTGGCTTTGCCCCCATTGGCAAACAGTATTTCCCCAACTTTGGTTGCCTTATTTCCGCGTTACATGGCAGTCGAGTCAAAGGTGTTCCTCCGCATCTTGGTTTGCCAGTGGCAGCGCGGTACACCACTCCACCTGGATATTTAGGTACTGCTTATTCTGCTTTCGATCTCAAAGGTGACCCAAAAAAACCGGAAATGGAACTGGGAGGTCTCAATCTATCCAGAATTCGTTTTGAAGATCGACTTTCGATGTTGGCACAACTGGAAAATCTCAGCCAATTGCAATCGGTGAAAAATTCACAACTGGAATCTGTTGATAAATTTACTGAAGAAGCCATCGCGATGCTAACCAGCGGGGCAATGCAGAAGGCAGTCAATCTAGACGAGGAATCTCCTCAAACGCGTGAACGATATGGCGACAACATCTATGGTCGCCGCGTATTGCTCGCACGTAGGCTGATTGAAGCAGGTGCTCGATTTGTCACCATCAACCAGGCAGTGCAAGGCGGCTTGTTTGGTAAAGCAAAAACAAATGGCACGTGGGATAATCATGGATGGTTGTTCGATTCTATGATGTCGTTTTCCAGCCGACCGACAGGTATGCCCGGCAATAAGCGGTGGCACAGCTACTCTGGACCAGGTAACTTGCCACAGTTGGATATGTCACTTTCTACCTTGCTGGATGATCTTAATGAGCGTGGCTTGCTGGACACTACTTTAGTGGTGGCGATGGGGGAATTCGGTCGGACTCCTAAAATCAATGCTACATCAGGTCGCGACCATTACCCCAATGCTGGCAGTGTGCTGATGGCAGGTGGCCCCGTCCAACGTGGCATTGTGATTGGTGCCACTGATCGAAAGGGTAGTCTACCCAGTACTCGTCCCTATCGGCCGGAAGACTTTGCAACTTCGATCTACCATGCGATGGGCATCGATTCTCATCAAACCTACTTCCCTCGCCTTCCACGGCCGACACCCATTGCCGCGGGTGAGATTATAGATGGCCTCTTTTGATCTAGATTCGACTTTATTTTCTAATCGAGTTCTTGAAAAATAGATTCGTTCTTACCGACGGGATTGCATCATCTAATCGCTCCTGATAGCTTTCTTTTTTAAGCATGAAACGATCTCAGGAGTATTTTCATTGATGACAACCAGTTCTCGCAAAGCCGTCATTCTGGTCAGTGGTGGACTCGATTCTGCAACCGTACTGGCTATTGCCGCCAATGCTGGATTTGAATTGTACGCGCTTTCATTCGATTATGGTCAGCGGCATCGCCATGAACTCGAAGCCGCCAAAAAAGTCTGTGAGTCGTTTGATGTGAAACAGTTTGTGATTTTCCCTCTCGATCTACGTGCCTTTGGTGGATCGGCGCTCACAGCAGATATCGACGTTCCCAAAGACCGTTCCGAACACGATTTGGAAACTGGCATTCCCATTACCTATGTCCCCGCGCGGAATACAGTGTTTCTTTCTCTGGCATTAGCTTGGGCAGAAACGTTGAATGCCTTTGATCTGTTCATCGGAGTGAATGCAGTCGACTACAGCGGCTATCCTGATTGTCGCCCCGAATTCATCCAGGCCTTTCAGAAAACCGCGACCTTAGCGACAAAATCTGGCGTAGAAGGCGATGGTAGGTGGAACGTACATACTCCACTCATCTCTCTAACAAAAGCTGAAATCATCAAAAAAGGAATGGAATTAGGTGTCGACTACGGCTTAACCCATAGCTGTTACGATCCATTACCCGATGGCACGCCTTGCGGGCATTGTGACTCATGTCAGTTACGCGCAAAAGGTTTTCAGGAAGCAGGCTTCAGTGACCCTGCTCTCAAATCGAATTAAATTTAACCCGACGGTTTTAATTCCCACCCTGGTTGAGTCACCGGTGGTTCTTTGGGGGCTTCGACAAGCTTCCCATATAAATCGGGACGTCGCGCCCGAATATAGCGGCGTCCACTTGATGAGGGTATTTTCTCTGCCGTACATAAAGCAATGGCAATATCGTCACCTAACTTGGTACACTCAGCGATGATCTCACCATATGGATCCAAAATCATCGAAAGCCCCGGCTTTACTTCATCATCATCCATTCCAACCGGATTCGTGAAAATCGCATAGATGCCGTTATCATAAGCACGCGCCGGTAACCAGCGCATCAACCAGCCTTTGCCCTTTGGTCCTTCGAATTCCTGTCGTAGTCGAACCGGGTCCCGATCTCGATTATGCCATAGTTCCGGATCAACCAGACCACGACCAGGCATGATCGAGGGCAGACAACAAGTAACATGGGGCATAAAAATAATGTCAGCCCCCAGCATTGTCGTCATGCGGACATTCTCGATGATATTGTTATCGTAACAAATTAGGATTCCACAACGACAACCGCGCACATCAAACACGACATATTCATTACCAGAAGCCACGTGAGCATTTACAAACGCATGCAGCTTACGATATCGAGCAACCAACTCAGTTCCATCCACACAAATATATGTGTTGTAAATTTCTCCCTGATCCAGTTCTAACAAACCCGCCAAAATGGGAACGCCCACTTCCTGAGAGATCTTCATTAATTCCTGAGTACTTGGACCGTTGGGAACTGGTTCGGACAAAGCAGCTAATTCTTCCTTCGAAAATGATTGCACAAACGTGTAAGCGGGGATACTACATTCATGGAAGCTGACAATTTCTGCCCCCTGTTCCACAGCCTGTTTTGATAGTTCACGAATTCGCTGCAAATTATAGGCTTTATCTCCATTCCGATTTTCAAACTGAGCAGCAGCAATTCTAATATCTCTCATTTGGTTTTTACTCCTAATTTGTTAAACTGTGGAATCAACTTATCTTAATCTCAATTCAACAAACGATAAAGGGATTCGAAGAACGAATGGCTATACAATTTACGAATGAATCAATTTCATCTCTCTCTGCCGACTGGTTGGTCATTGGACTTGTCGAATCTGCTCCTTTGCCCGAAGCGGTTGCTCAACTGGATGAAACGCTTGGCGGATTGATCACACGACTACGAGAGAGCGAAGACTTCACCGGCAAACTGGCGGCAACATCTACGCTACTTGGATTAACAGATATTAAGACGCCGCGAATTATGTTAGTCGGTCTGGGTTCTGCGATAGAACTTTCCACAGCTGCATTCGAAAAAGCAATGCGAACGGCGGCCCGCGCGATCTCCAACAAAGATGATACGCGTGTTGCTGTTCTTCTTCCTGAAGTAGAAAATAATTCTATTATTACTTCAAACCTTTCAGCAACTCTGATTAGCTCTTCTATGATTGTGGGCTCCGTCGGACAAGACCTGTATCGTAAAGAAGTGGCCCGGTATCCCTTCCAGGATATTTTAGTCGTAGGCACAGACTCCACAGATCAGTCTGCTTGCCAACAAGCCATTGAACAGGGAACCATTCTAGGTGAATCGATCAATCTGGCGCGGGAAATGGTGAATCGCCATGCTAGCGATATTTTTCCGATCAGTTTCGCAGATCGCACTAAAGAAATCGCAAAATCATACGGACTTGAGTCCGAGATTCTGGATGAGAACCAACTTAAACAAGAAAAAATGGGCTCGATGCTGGCCGTCGCACAAGGTAGTGATCAACCCCCGCGCCTGGCAATCCTCAAACATCAGGGCGCAGATTCTTCAGCACCTACGCTGGCACTGGTCGGAAAAGGAGTTACTTTTGATAGTGGCGGTCTCTCTCTCAAACCCAGTGATGGAATGAAGACCATGAAATGTGATATGGGTGGTGCTGCTGCTGTGCTGGGTGCAATGACTGCCATCGCACGGCTCAAATTGCCTGTTAATGTTGTTGGTTATATGGGATTAGTCGAAAATATGGTGAATGGCTCATCTTATAAACTGGGAGATGTGCTGACTGCTCGCAACGGAAAAACGATCGAAGTACTCAATACTGATGCCGAAGGGCGGCTCGTGCTGGCTGATGTTCTCACGTTAGCAGTCGATCGAGGAGCAACAAAAATCATCGATCTTGCTACGTTAACAGGCGCCTGTGTGGTCGCGCTGGGTGAAGAAGTGACCGGTGTCTTTTCCAACGATGAAGACTGGTCCAAAGCAGTCCATAGTGCTGCGAAAACCAGTGGAGAAGATGTCTGGGAAATGCCAATGCTTCCTCAGTTTGCTGAGCAATTGAAAAGTGATGTTGCCGATTTGAAAAACATCGGAACTCGCTGGGGTGGAGCGATTACAGCTGCCAAGTTTCTAGAAAACTTCGTTGACGATACCCCCTGGGTTCATCTCGATATCGCAGGTCCTGCCTTTGCTTCAGCGAATCTGCCTCACCGTGAAGGTGGCGGAACAGGTTGCATGGTTAAGACACTGGTCGAAGTCGCTGACCAATTCAAAACCAGCAATTGATTGAAACGCGTTACTTTTTCTTCGTTTCTCTGCTCAAAGCCCCCAGGTCTTTTAAGGATTCTGCGGGGCGTGTTGTTGTTCCCCGTGGACCTTTAAACTGTTTTTTTACCGGAAAGTTTTTCAACACAGGTTTTGATAACACCCCTGCCTTGTTCAGACAAGCTGAATGAGGAGTGAGAAAGAACAGATTCTTTTCAGCATTCTGAAATCCAGGATCATCGCCGGAATAGACTTCTTTTTCCGAACTCACATTCCCAAAACTTCGGGAATGAGCGGTCTTCCAACCCTTTTTTAGCCAGTTATGACTGAGACTGGCTGTCCCCGAGTCATCTAGAATTGCAAAGCTTTTTCCAGCATGCGATGTATATAAGATGTTGTTACGACAATCCAGGTGCTCTCCATTGGTAGAGAGTCTCACCAAAGTTGTGGATGCACGCCTTGAAACAATCGTATTGTTATATAAGAAGAGAGTTCCTTTGCGATAAGCACTTTCATCACCGCTATCACCACCATAGTGAATCACCTGACTATTGGGGTCTTCTTTCTGCTTGATCAGCACGTTACCGTAAACATAGGTCGTTCGGTAACGTGGATCATAGCGAATCGTATCGCCTCCTTCTGAATCGACAAGATCCAACGAACGATTCCCACCTTCGATCCAATTGTACCGTACAACCAAACCGGCAGAACGGTCTTTGAGATTATTTCCCAAACATTCTTTTCGTAATGGTCCAAGGTAGTTTCCCTGAAACGTAATCCCAGCAGCTTCTGTGTAGACATTATGCTCATAATAACTGTCTGCGATACCATTATGATAAATGGAACAATTCTCAACTAATAAATCTTTTGTCTCATATGCTACAAACAGGCCATTTCCACAATCGTGCAAATAACAATTACGAATCGTAATATGCTCACCCTTTTCAATAAAGATGGCGGCAGCATTCTGGA
>JAJDEK010000532.1 GCA_029259875.1 Planctomycetaceae bacterium | reverse complement strand
GTGTTTTTGCTGGTGGTTCGAATGCTCTTCGGGATTTTTCTCGTATTCGGTTCAAAGGGCTTGAGTGGTCTAGTGACTCGCCTACGTGCACCGAAGTTCCAGTGATTTATTAATAGCAATAAAACAGTGTGTTTTCATCATCTTTGTATCAAGCAGCGGCGCCATTATCTATGAAACGTGCATCTGTTGAATTGTCAGAGTACGATCCCCAATGGACTATTCAGTTTGAATCAGAACGCGACTTTTTGATGGAGATTATTGATCAATGGTTCTATGGGAGTATCGAGCATGTAGGAAGTACTGCTGTTCCCGGTCTCATTGCAAAGCCTGTGATCGACATCATGTTTGGGGTACGCTCGCTTGAAGAATCAAAACCAGCGATCGTGGTGCTGGTCAAAAACGGATACGAGTATTATCCCTACAAAACAGAGGTCATGCATTGGTTCTGCAAACCATCTGACGCGTTTCGAACCCATCACCTGCATTTAATACCGTATCAGAGCCCGCTGTGGAAAGAGCGTATTCAATTTCGAAACATCCTGCTTACAGATCAAGAAGTTGCAAATAAATATGCGGCTTTAAAAAAAGAGCTTGCTGTACGCTACAAAGAAGACCGAGAGGCTTACACCGAAATGAAATGGCCGTTTATCCAACGAATACTTGAGCGAGCCGATTAATTTTCTACGCTAGTAGTCACTGTGATAAATCAGGTAACCACTGGTTCTTCTGCCGTGATTGTAATCCACACCGATTTAAAACCGGGAGTTTTCGAGAGCGGATCGACTGTGTGTGGCACAAGAATGTTGGCTTCGGGGTAATACATGAGTGCGTTGCCGGCGCGGATGTCAAACTCTCTTACCAGAATGTATTGCATCTCCCCTGCTTCACTTTTAATAGTCACTCGTTGGTCAGGTTTGAAGCCGAGCCGGTCAATGTCTGTTTTATTCATCAGAATTACATCTCGGCGTTCCTGGCCGCGATAGATGTCTTCATCATCATAGACTACGCTATTGAACTGTCCTTCCGAACGCGCAGTCATTAAACGTATTTGATTCTCTTCTTCGGGTAGCGTGGGTAAAGGAATTGCGTGAAACTTGGCTTTGCCGCTTTCTGTAGGGAATTGATATTCCTCGAAGGCGCGACCGGTGACGTGAAACTCTTTATTCGATTGAATTGTTTCTTTCATGCCTTCATAACCGGGAATGAGTTCCGCGATCAATTCGCGGATGGCGGTGTGACTTTCCAATTTTTTCCAGTCAATTCGGTCATCATCTGCGAACAATTTTTGACCGATGGCAGCCAGAATTGAAACTTCGCTTCGAGGCCCTTCAAAACGAGACTTTCCACCATCACTCATACGGACGAAACTAAACATTGATTCCTGAGTTGTTGACTGTGGTTCTTCGTCACGTGGCAAAACGGGGAGAATTAATGTTTCTTCACCAGTCCCCCAGACGTGACCGGTATTCAATGTTGTTGAGAGGTACAACACTGTTTTGATACGATTCATCGCTTCCAAAGCATATTTCGTATCGGGATTGCTTCCAAACAAATTACCACCCAGACAGAATGCAAAATCGATTTCTCCTTGATGAGATGCTTCCATACAGGCCATTGTGTCGTAGCCCGGTGTAGTAGGGACTTGAATATTTAACTGACTTTCAAAACGTTCGAGCATCGCTTTTTTCAAGCCGGGGGTGACGCCAACTGATCCGAGACCTTGTACGTTACTATGCCCGCGAATCGGCATCAAACCTGCTTTGCGGCGACCTACCATGCCTCTTAATAAAGAAACATTGACAATTGTTTGAACATTATTCGTGCCATGTAGATGATGAGTGATTCCCATACACCAGCCAATAACCACATTCTTAGCAGAGATGTATTGTTCAGCAATTTTTTTGATTGTTTGCCGATCAACACCACTGTGCTTAATGATTTCGTCCCAACTAGTATTTTTAACCTGTTCCTGAAACCCTTCGAAATTTTCTGTGTGCTTAGAAATGAAATCGGAATCGTGGGCGCCTTGTTCCAGAACCTCTTTTGCGATGCCGCTCAGTAACGCCATGTCACCGCCGATATGCGGTTGTACGTACATCGAGGCAATACTTGAGCCAAATAGCATACTCCGAACATCACTGGGAACTTTAAAATTGACTAGCCCCAATTCTTTGACCGGATTGATAACGATCACTTTTCCGCCACGTCGACGGATTTCCATGAACGCTTTCATCAAACGGGGGTGATTAGAAGAGGGGTTGGCGCCAATCAGAATATAGAGATCAGTGTGGTCCAGGTCTTCCAGGCGAATAGTCCCTGCTCCAGTACCGATACTGGATCCTAAGCCCACACCACTGGCTTGATGACAGTAAAACGAGCAATTGTTTACGTAGTTGGTGCCCATTAAACGCGAGAGCATTTGGAATAGGAAACCAGCTTCATTGGAAGAACGACCGCTGGCATAGAAAAAACTACGATCAGCGCCAGCGGCTCTTAGACGATCAACGACCAGATCAATCGCTTTTTCCCAGGAAATAGGTTGATAATGGTCTTCGCCCTTTGAAAGTAATAGTGGTTCAGTTAGCCTGCCGCTATATTCCAGCTTACGGGACGAAAGTGATTGTAATTGGCTCAGATTGTTTTTTGTAAAGAATTCTGAAGACACAGAGGGCTGCATATCCGAAGCCATCGCCTGAAACGACTTTTTACAGACTTCCGGGAATAGACCTGCTTCATTGACCATTCCCCCCTTTTGTCCGCCCATGCCAACTGCACAGGTTTTACAGGCATTCTTGGAACGCATTGATTTCCAGAGTTTCCACCAACCAACCCGATTTGCGAGTTTCAGGCTATATTTAATTGCTTTCCAACCGCCGCCGCTACGAGGAGCTTTCACTCTTCTGCCTTTCTTGATCACTGATCGAAGGCACAACCACACTGATGTCGATTGTGTTAATTTCTTTTAAGCAAAATTTTTAAATTCTGTTGCCAAAATGTGCAACCAATGTAAGTTACGTCGAGTATATCTAAATGAAACTGTCCAATCAACGTGGGAGGCCTACAATCATTTGAATGGGGGTTGCGTGGGTTTCCAGCACGTTGATAAAATAAATGTTCCTATCTTATTGATTCAGGAGGAAGGATCACTTTATGCTTCGTATCTGTTTGACGAGCCTGCTTTTGTTGGTTTTTGTTTGTAGCAGCTTCTTGTTTGCCAGCGAAAAGACGGAATCCACTAAAACCGGTTTACTAACCTTTCGTCTGCCGACCGCTGATGGCGGGATAGCAGAGCTGACGGAAAAATCTGAGCACAAAGCGACTGTGGTTTGTTTTTTGGGAGCCGAATGTCCTCTAGCCAGATTATATGGGCCAAAACTGAATCAGATGCGCGCTGCATATCAGTCACTGGGGGTTCGGTTCATCGGTGTGAACAGTAATCAGCAGGATTCGCTGGAAGACGTACAGAAATACGTCAAACGCTATGAGATTCAATTTCCGGTGGCCAAGGATTACGGTAACGAAGTCGCAGATCAGTTCAAAGCGGTTCGCACTCCGGAAGTGTTTGTGCTCGATAAGAGCTTGAAGATTCGTTATCGAGGCCGCATTGATAATCAATACCTGCCTGGCATTTCGCGTGCGGAGACGACGTCGCATGATCTGAAGAATGCCCTCGATCAACTAATCGCGGGTAAGACTGTCAATGTAGCTAGTACGGAACCGAATGGCTGTTTTATTGGTCGTGTCAAAAAAACGACTGGGAAAACCAATCTGACGTTTTGTAAAGAGGTTGCGGGTGTATTAAACCGACATTGTGTTGAGTGTCATCGCAAAGGAGAAATTGGACCATTCAGTTTGACCGATTACGACGAAGTGCGTGGCTGGGCTGAAACGATGCTGGAAACGATTGATGACGGACGCATGCCTCCCTGGCACGCTAGTCCGAAGTATGGAAAATATGCAAATGCAAGATTTATGTCGGAAGCAGACAAAAATATTCTGCGCGATTGGGTTGCCGGAGGGATGCCATTTGGCGATGTAAAAGATCAACCACAGCTCCCAAAATTTCGGGACGGTTGGCATTTGACACAAGTACCCAAGGCAGTCTACCAGATGCGAAAACGACCGTTTCTCGTTCCGAAAGAAGGCGTTGTAGAGTATCAGTATTTTGTAGTGGATCCGGAATTTAAGGAAGACAAATGGGTTACGGGGGCTCAAGTTCTGCCGGGAAATCGATCTGTTGTGCATCACGCAATTGTCTTTATTCGACCGCCAGATGGATCCGACTTTAGAGGCATCGGCTGGTTGACGGCATATGTACCTGGGCAGCGTATCAATATGTTACCTCCGGGACGCGCTCGTAGAATTCCCGCCGGTTCCAAATTGGTTTTCCAGATGCACTACACTCCTACGGGCTCAGTCGAAGAGGATATTTCTAAAGTCGGTCTGTTATTTGGTAACGAGAAAGAGGTCACACACGAGGTCTTTACTTTGGTAGGCATTGATCAGGAATTCGAAATACCGCCTCACGCAAAAGATTTCCCCGTTTCAGCGAAAGTACGTCGTATTCCACCACAGGCAGAATTACTGGCAATCGCACCTCACATGCATTTACGAGGCAAGTCGTTTCGCCTGTTTATGAAACAAAAAGATGATGCGAAAATTTTGTTAGATGTACCCCACTATGACTTCAATTGGCAACATATTTATGAGTTGAGTCAGCCGATGAAACTTGACACGGTTGATGAACTCAAATTTACGGTTAGGTTTGACAATTCTGAAGAGAACCCATTCAATCCTGATCCGAATGAATATGTGACTTGGGGTGATCAGACATGGGAAGAAATGGCACTTGCCTTTTTTGAAATCGCAGAGCCTCGCTTTAGTAAGCAGAAAACTAAAAAGCCAGAAAAGAAAAAGAAGCATACTGAATTGGAGCGAAAACAGCGAGTTGATCAATTTGTCGCTGAGTTTATCCAGCGATTTGACAAAAATAAAGATGGACATGTCGATGTAGATGAGATGCCTTTATCAACCAAGCGTTTTGGCTTTCGAAATCTTGATCAAAATGAGGATGGACGGTTGCAAACAAAAGAAATCGAAGGTGCAGCCAGATAACCATAGTAAATCTCAATTTATTAACAATTGCGTTCGGAATGCTCTTCGGCTCATTTCTAGAATATCTTTTCCGGCAGAAAGTAACACAGAGTGTTTCGTACATTTAATCGATGTTTGACTTGGTTAGTTGACCATCCTGGTATAGTGACAATTTTGATTCTGATTTTGAGCGGGATCGCGCTTCTGGGGTATACCGTTCCAGAACAAGTTCGCGACTGGTTTAAGCCGGCTCCTGTTGTACAAGAACAAACAAAACC
>JAJDEK010000531.1 GCA_029259875.1 Planctomycetaceae bacterium | reverse complement strand
GTAAATTTTTGTGGGCTTTTGGGGTGCGAATAAGGCTGGACATACTTCTTGGAAATCTTCATCGAGAGTGACGCAACTTCCAGCAATACGTTGTTTTGAGTGTTCATAATAGACTTTTGTAGCGCAATTATGTTTAATTTTTAAGTTATGTTTTCAACAAGGCAATTCAGGTTCTAGTGTCCGTAAAGGACGTGGAGGTTCGAATCCTCTCTTGGGTAGTTTTCTATCAAACGACTGTGATTCATTCACAGATTGAATCGATACTTAACCATCAGTATCCAGAATGTGCGTTGGTTTGCCATCGAGGCTGAGTTGGTTTTTCTTTTTCCAGTACTCAGACACGCCTTCTTCTCCCTGCTTGATGGCCCAGGTTGTTAATAGTTCTCGTTCTTCGACGTAGTCGTAAAAGGGAACTCCCATCCCACAAGAGGTCTGGACCAGATCAACGTGCATATCAAAAATCTGTCGTGCGCCGGGAGTGTGAGGAAAGTGGGAAACTAATTCTTCCCACGTCGGATCGTAAGGATGAATCACTTTCGCTTGTCCATAAAGTCGCAAGATGACAGGTTTCCCCGTAAAGGCACAAAACATGACCGTCATCCGTCCGTCTTCTTGAATGTGGACGGAAGTCTCATTGCCGCTGCCGGTCACATTTAGCCAGATGACACGGTTAGGATTCAGGACACGCAACGAATCCATACCTTTGGGAGAGATATTGATGCGGCTGTCGGCTGTTGCCGTCCCCACGAAGAATAACTTTTGTTCTTTGATGAATTCGATTTGTTTTTCTGGTAGTTCAGTGAAGCGCTGTCCCATATCTGACCTTCCTGATATTTTCCGAATATTCTGATTGACGGTGTTGATCAATGGTACCATATCGATAATCTTATGGCAAAATGGTTCAGCGGCCCGTTCAACCAATCATCAACGTCTGTTACTCAATGCCCTTGTTCCGTTTCTGTGCCTTTCTTATTACTTAGAGTCACCTGCATATCACATTTTCATAACAAAAAATTCACACAAAAGGGGTAGGCCCGAATACAATTCGGGCCGAGCGGAGCGAGCAGGAGGTTGCTTTTTAGTGTTATAATTTAGTAAAAATATACAACACGAGTTTAGTCAAAATTACGTAGCTGAGTTCTTTTCTAACAGTTTGTTTTCACTGTAACCTCCTGTTGTCTGACGACAATTCCGAATTTCATTCGGAACTACCCAATAAGCGTTTTCAGACACGACTTAGTTGGAAAAAGCAGTGTATACCTTACTTTTTTGCTTCTATTGGCGGCGATATTCAGTGGGACTGACTCCGGTATGTGCTTTAAAGGCTTTAGAGAAGTGGCTGTGATCGTAAAAACCGGTTTGGATTGCGATGTGTGAGATCGTATCGGTGGTGGAGGTCAATGTACGACAGGCAGCTTGAATTCGCACGTGATTAATATAACTGGCAGGGCTTGTATGGAACAGTTTACGGAATCGGCGTTGAAACTGGCTGATTGACAGACCTACCAGAGACGCCAGTTGCTTCACAGTGACTTCCTGCTGAAAGTGGGTGTTGATATGGTCGAAGACTTGTTGCATCTCCAGATAAGGAGCAATTGCCAGACCAGCACGCCGGTAGTCGCGCATCATTCCCACGACACCTGCGACTTTGCTTCGCTTATCGAATAAGGGTTCTTTAATGACCTGAAACCAGGAGGTGGCACCTTCACCGCCGGTTACGGGATGTACGAGATCAACCAATGGTTCTCCAGATTTCATAACACGCTGATCTTCTCGTCGATATGCTTCGGCCTGATCGCGTGGATGAATGTCAAAATCGGTTTTGCCGATCAGTTCCTCATCAGAATCCACTTTGAGCCAGTTTAATAATGCTTGGTTGTGTTTGATGAATTGTCCCTCATCATCTTTCACAACCAGATACACATCGGGTAAATGTGCGAACAGTCGGCAAGTTTGCTGAATTCCGGGGACTTTTTCGAAGAATTGTTGTTGGAGTGAGGTATTCATGGATTTTGTTTCTGAAGCAGGAATGCGCTAAATATACACAATTTCGCCTCGAATTTCCAAGACGGGCACCACTGTGAAGATTACAATAAATAAAATTGTGCAAATGTTGATTTGATTGTTCGACAAGCAAAACATTTTGAAAATACAAAATTGACTCATTACCTAAATGGCTTACGAGGAGAATTTGATGACGAAAAAAAGTGCGCTCAATCGTCGTGACTTCATGAAAACCGCGGCTGTCGCCAGTACCGTTTTCTCGGCTCCTACGATCATCCCAGGGACCGCGTTGGGACTGAACGGAACTGTTGCACCCAGCGAACGCATTAATCTGGGAGGTATCGGCATCCGCAGACGCGGTGGTTATGTACTGGGTCATATGCTGGAACAACCCGATGTGCGATTTGTGGCGATTGCCGATGTCCGCGCTGATCAACGTAAAACCGTCAAAGGTATGGCTGACAAACAGAACGGCGATCAGAAATGTGACACGTATCGTGACTTCCGCGAACTATTGGCCCGGGATGATATTGACGCTGTCTTGATTGCCACAGGTGATCGCTGGCATGCGACTGCATCGATGATGGCGGCGGAAGCAGGGAAAGATGTGTACTCTGAAAAGCCGTGTGCGATTTCAATTGAACTCGCTCGCAAGTTACAGGAGACAATTCAACGCACGGGGCGCGTTTTTCAGGCAGGTACACAGCGTCGCAATGTTTCGAACTTCGCACACGCTGCCAATCTGGCGCAAACAGGACAGCTCGGAAAAATTCATACCGTGCATGCTTCTATCTATCAATTGATTGATCGTCACGATTGGCTACCAGCACAACCAGAACCTGATCCCGAAGTGGTCGATTGGAATATGTGGCTCGGCCCTGCACCGTGGCGACCTTATAATCGCTCTTATGTAGACGGTGGTTGGCGCGGCCATTACGATTTTGATTCCGGTGCCAAACTGCTCGACTGGGGTGCGCACACATTAGATATCTGCCAGTGGGCTCTCGACGCAGACCATACTATGCCTGTTACTTATGAGCCTAAAGATGTTCCCAATGACAATGTCATCGAATGTGTTTACGGAAATGGTGTGAAACTCGTCATGCGTCGCAACGGTTGGCTCGGACTGGGAACTTGCCCGGTTCGTTTTGAAGGCGAAGCAGGCTGGGTTGAAACCGGTGATTCGGGACAAACGGCTGTATCCTCAGATCAACTACGGGCTTCACTTCCGTCACCCAGTTCGATTCCAGGTACGTCTCCTAAATTCCATGTGCGTGATTTCTTTAACTGCGTGAAAACACGCTCCAAACCCGCGGCCAATGAAGATGTGATGGCTCGTTCTCACATTGCCTGCCATGCGGCAGCGATTGCGTGGAAGCTAGGCCGCAAGTTGCAATTTGATCCGGCTACTGAAGAATTTGTGAACGACGACGAAGCCAATCGCATGCGGAGCCGCGCGATGCGGGAACCGTGGACCGTTTGATCTGCGTTTTACACAGGAATGGTTTTTGATTCTCTGATTACTTACTACATCTCCTTTCCCTTGAGGAATTTGTGCTCATGTTTGCTTTGAAGTCTTCACTGACGCTTATATTTTCAATTTGCCTGCTGATGAATGCAACGTCTGTTAACGCGGACGATAAAAAAGAGACGGCTCCAGAAGCGGCTCGTCTGGTCAATGTATTAAATTCCAATGCAGACACTTATGCAAAAGCGATGGCGTGCCGTCGTCTGGCAGCCATTGGTGATCAGTCGTCTGTTGCTGCTCTCGCGAAATATCTAGGTGATGAAAAGCTGGCGACGTATGCCCGCTCTGCTCTGGAAAACATTCCCGACAAAGCGGCCGACGAAGCGCTGCGAAATGCTCTGGAAAATGTCAAAGGGAACCAGTTGGTTGGTGTGATTAATTCGATTAGCAAGCGTAAAGATGGCAAAGCAACGGGAGATCTCACGAAGTTGCTCTCCGACAAAAATACAAAGGTCGCCATCGCTGCCGCACATGCCTTGGGGTCGATCGGCACAAAACCTGCAGCGAGCGCACTGCAGGCAGCCATCAGTAAAGGAGATGAGAAATTACAAGCTGAAGTGGGCTTTGCGTGTTTAATGTGTGCCCGCTCTCTGGCAGAAAAAGGAGATAAACAAACGGCAATCGCGCTGACAGAAACTGTTCGCAGTGCCGAGCTACCGAAAAATATCAAAGTGGCGGCTATGCAACTGACGATTGTGCTCAAAGGCAAAGCGGGGCTCGGATTGTTGTCTCAGGAACTCAAGTCAGAAGACCTTTCCCGTTTTCGTTCTGGTTTACAAGCGGCCCGCGACTTGGGAAAACAGTCCACTTCCACACTGATCAATGTGTTTAACGCGCTCTCTGCCGAACGCAAAACACTGGTTATCGCTGCTTTGAGTCTTTTACACGATTCAACAGCACTGCCTTTGATTCGAGAAGCAGCAACCAAAGGATCAGAACCTCTCAAGCTTCAAGCAATTTACGCATTAGGCGAACTGGAATCTGCCTTGGATGAAAACGCCCAACTTCAGGTTTTGAAAGACCTGTTTGGTCTGTTGAAGCAAAATAATTCCGAAATCGTGTCCGCAGCGCAAACTGTCATCGCCCAAATCAGTTCCAGCCAACCTCCTGAAAAAGTGAAAGCCTTGATTGAGACGAACACTCGAAAACTGGTTGAAAGCGAAGCACTCACACAGCAACTCGTGGGCTTGCAACTGGCGGGTGCTTGCCGTATTGATTCGGTCACGCCAACATTGCTTCCATTAGCCAATCACTCCAATGCTGAGGTCAAACAAGCGGCCATCAAAGCACTGGGAGGCACGACTTCTTCAGCCCATCTTTCACAGTTAATCGCACTGGCACTAAAGAATACGAATGATAAAACTACCAGTGATGCCCTTAAAGCTGCCTGTTCCCGTTTACCTTTAGACCAATCAGCACAAGCATTGGCGTCTGCAATGCAGGGCACCACAACAGAGCAAAGACAGCTCTTGTTAAAGCAACTGGCGGCCATTGGAGGCGAAACGGCACTCAAGACCATTGTTACTGCAGCGCATTCGAGCAATGATGCTTTGCAAAATACCGCGACCGATTTACTCGGGAAATGGGTCAGTATTGATGTCGCTCCCGCGTTGTTAGATCTAGCAAAAAATCTGGAGAACCGAAAATACAAAATTCGTTCTCTTCGTGGCTACATTCGTGTCGCGCGTCAGTTAAACATGACGCCGGAACAACGCCTGGATGTCTGTCGCAATACGCTGGCGAATGCGGAACGGAACGATGAACGGAAACTGGTCTTTGAAGTTTTACGACGCTATCCGAATCCATTAGCAGTGAACTATACGATTTCTCTGCTCAAAGACAAACAGCTTAATGTGCCTGCCAGTTCCACGATTGTCTCCTGGGCCGAACGTGGCACGCCTGTAGATGCTGATCTCATGCAAAACGCTTTGCAGCAGGTCATTGCCACAACTACAAATGCCAATTTGAAACAACGGGCCACACAACAACAGGATCGCATCAAAACACAGTCGAAACGGGATGAACAAGAGCTTGGCTTCCAATCTCTGTTTGACGGAAAGTCGTTTGATGGCTGGCATGGTAATGAAAAGATCTTTCGAATCGAGGACGGAGAAATCGTCGGCGGCAGTTTGGATGAGAAAGTCGAACGCAATGAGTTTTTGCGTTCCAACAAGGAATACGATGATTTTGAACTCAAGCTGGAATTCAAATTACTCGGCGACAAAACGAATGCCGGTGTGCAAATTCGTACGGCAGAAATTCCTGATCAC